>CALUQS010000036.1 GCA_944322975.1 Candidatus Gastranaerophilales bacterium | reverse complement strand
ATGGTTGTAATTCCTATTAGAGGGGTCTTTTTACCCCCCCCCCCCCGAAATTCGGAAAACGTTGGGGGACAAGGGTTTTAACCCGTTTTTACGATATGACCTACACATTACTTAACTCCTGTGTTTGATATAAAACGTATATATTATTAATACCCAATTTTTTAAATCTTAAACAATAATAAGGAGTATTGTTACAATTCGTTACATTAGCAGGTTGTATTAAACAGGTCAAAACCTTTGACATAACTGCTTATCAAGCATAAAGAAAAGACAAACTCTAAGAATAAAGTTTGTCTAATAAAAGGTATTGATTAAAAAAAAACTTATGCTATTTCTTCATGTGATTCTACAGAAGAATCTTCGATATTATTTTTTTGCGGCAATTTTATCAGTTCTGCCACGTTTTCACGCTTTTTCACCATCTCTGCCGTTACAGTGAACTCATGGATATTTTCCTGTGAAGGAACTTCATACATTATGTTAAGCATAAGTTCCTCAACAATTGAGCGCAATGCTCTGGCACCGGTTTTGCGTTTGATTGCTTCTTTTGCTATCAGGTCAATTGCCTCCGGTTCAAATTTCAAATCTACGTTATCCATTTTTAGCAGGCATTGATACTGTTTTATTATAGCATTTTTTGGCTCGGTTAGTATCATTTTTAATGTTTCTTCATCTAACTGGTCAAGAACCGCATAAATAGGCACACGACCGATGAATTCAGGAATTAAGCCGAATTTAAGCAAATCCTCAGGCTGCAGTTTTTTAAGCATTTTCTGTGCTGCAATTTCTTTTTCCGCTGCCGTTGCAGGTGCTTTTGCTCCAAAACCTAATGATGTGCCCTCGCCGGCTCTTCTTTCAACAATTTTATCCAGCCCGACAAATGCTCCGCCCACAATGAACAGGATGTTTTTTGTATCTATCTGTATAAATTCCTGATGAGGGTGCTTTCTTCCCCCCTGCGGCGGTACATTTGCAACTGTACCTTCAATCATTTTTAAAAGTTCCTGCTGTACGCCTTCGCCTGAAACATCTCTTGTAATGCTCGGGTTTTCCGACTTACGGGCTATTTTATCGATTTCATCTATGTATATAATGCCTCTTTCTGCTCTTTGTGCGTCAAATTCAGCACTTTGATACAGTCTAAGCAGGATATTTTCAACATCATCGCCAACATAACCCGCCTCGGTCAACGTTGTTGCATCGGCTACCGCAAACGGTACATCAAGCATTTTTGCCAGTGTTTGCGCCAGAAGAGTTTTTCCTGAACCGGTCGGCCCTACTAAAAGTATATTACTTTTCTGGATTTCTATGCCCGAGGTATCTTTTTCTGTTGAGTTATGCGCAATACGTTTGTAATGGTTATATACAGCCACTGAAAGCACTTTTTTGGCATCATCCTGTCCAACAATGTGTTCGTCAAGATATGCTTTTATCTCATGCGGTTTTGGCACTGTTGAAATATCGGTTTCTTTTACTTCTTCTTTTTCGGACTTCTCTTTGTTTTCAAAGAATTCTTCATCCAATATTTCATTACACAGTTCTACACATTCATCGCAGATATATACCTCGGGGCCGGCAATAAGTTTTTTTACCTGATCCTGTGTTTTTTTTTAAAATGAAAATTTTAAACGACTGTCGTCATGTTTAACCATTACTATATCTCCTGATTATTCCTCAGTTTTATGAGGTTTATCCATTGTGATAACTCTATCAATCATACCGTATTCTAATGCCTCTTCCGGTGTCATGATATAGTCGCGGTCTGTATCTTTTTCTATCTTTTTAATAGATTGACCTGTATTTGAGGCAAGAATCTCATTCAAGGCTTTTTTGATTCTCAAAATTTCAGCGGCCTGAATTTCAATGTCTGTTGCCTGACCCTGTGCACCGCCTAAAGGCTGGTGGATAAGTACTCTTGAATGCGGCAGGGCAAGCCTTTTGCCTTTTGTACCGGATGAAAGCAAAAATGCACCCATTGATGCTGCCTGTCCCAGACATATTGTCGACACATCAGAACGGATATGCTGCATTGTATCATAAATAGCAAAACCAGCTGTTACGCTTCCGCCGGGAGAGTTTATATACAACATGATATCCTTTTCAGGGTTTTCCGAATCCAACAGCAGCATCTGTGCAACTACCAGATTTGCAACCATGTCATCTATCGGTGTTCCCAAAAAGATTATTCTCTCTCTTAATAATCTTGAAAAAATATCAAATGCGCGTTCGCCACGGCTTGATTGTTCTACTACTGTTGGTACAAAACTCATAAATTTGCCCTTTCAATTGTGATTACTTCTCTATCAACTTCATATAATAACATTATAGTCTATTTATTTGCTCCTGCAATGAATTTAATTTTATTGTTATCAAGCAGGAATTTTGTAACTTTTTGACTTAGTGCCTGCTGTGACAATGATTGTATCATGACAGGATTTTTGCTTATTTCTTTAAATATAGCAGATTTATCTGTTTGATACATGGTAGCCAACTCGCCTAATTTTTCTTCTAAGTCCTGCGGTGTGATTTGTATGTTTTCCAGTTTAGCAATTTCTGATATCATTAATGAATTTTTGATTCTGTTTAATGCCTCTTCTCTTAACTCGCTGTCAACCTTTTCAACACCGTCGTTTTTAACTACCTGTTCCCAGGTTACGCCTGTTTGGGCAAGTTTTTGTCTGAAATCAGCAACAAGTGCCTGCTTTTCTCTTTCTATCATTGTATCTTGAACATCAACATCCATTTTGGATATTATTGTTTCAAACAGTTTTGCTGTGCTTCTTTTATCGTTTTCTATTTTTTCTGAACTATCAAGATATTTTTGGATATCTGCTTTTAACTCATCAACGGTTTTAAAGTTGCCGACTTTTTGTGCAAGTTCGTCGTTGAGTTCCGGTTTAACCTTTTGACGTATTTCATTGATTTTTATTTTGAATTGTGCAGGTTTGCCCTGTAATTTTTCATCATGGTAAACTTCAGGGAATGTTACATCTATAACAAACTCATCGCCTGCATTTTTGCCCACAAGCTGCTCTGCAAACCCGGGAATAAAGTTGCTGTTTTCTAAATCGAGCATGTAATTTTTTGCAGAACCGCCCTGTATCAACTCTCCGTCTACAGAACCTTCAAAATCCATTACTACTACATCTTTGTCTGTTGAGGCTCTGCCTTCAACTTTTTCAAAAGTAGTGAATTTTTTTGTTAAATCGTCAATTTCTTTATCCATTGCATCCTGCGGAGTTTTGAATTCTTCTACTTCGATTTCCATGTCTTTGTATTGTTCAAATTTTACTTCCGGCTTTAATTCAAGTCTGGCAACAACTTTTACCTGCTTTCCGGGTTCAAACTCGTAAGATTCAAGATAAGGTTCTGTGATTGTGATTAATTTGTTTTTAGAAATAGCCTCTGAAAATATCGGCGGCAGCATAGTTTCCAGTGCGTCTCTTTTGATATTTTCGGCTCCTATATTTTTTTCAAGAATAGCTCTCGGCGCTTTGCCTTTTCTGAAACCCGGTATATTGATTCTTTGAGAAAGTCTTTTGCAAGCCTTGTTATACTCTTTTTCCGCTGTTTGCGCGTCGATTTCTATATTGAGTTTTACAATATTATGTTCTAATCTTTCAACTTTTGTTTCCATTTTTTATATCCTTATTTTCCTTAATAACGTTACGACATATTTCCGTAAAATAATTATATTATAAAAGTATCAGAAATAAAGCATGGAGCATAAATTAGTAAATTTGGTGTAGATTAATATAAAATTTATTTCTTTAATGCATAAAAAATAATATAAATTGAATCAGTACTTCCATTGTGAAATAATATTGCCAGGGATAAAAATCATGAATGACAAGATTATTATAAAAGGTGTTAATCAGCACAATTTACGCAATGTCGATTTAGAACTGCCGAAAAATGAACTGATTGTTTTTACCGGTGTATCAGGCTCCGGCAAAAGCTCGCTTGCCTTTGATACAATTTTTGCCGAAGGTCAAAGACGTTATGTAGAAAGCCTTTCAACATACGCGCGCCAGTTTCTCGGGCAGATGGACAAACCTGATGTAGAAAGCATAGAAGGCCTTTCGCCGGCGATTTCTATTGACCAGAAATCAACTTCTAACAATCCGCGTTCTACTGTAGGTACTGTTACGGAAATCTATGATTATCTGAGACTTTTATTTGCACGTATCGGGGTTCCTCACTGTCCGGAATGCGGAGCGGAAATTAAACCTCAGAGTATTGATGAAATTGTTGATAAAATTTTAAAATTGCCTGAGGGTACTAAAATACAGATTATTGCGCCTGTTATAAGAGGGAAAAAAGGCGAGTATACCTCTTTGTTAAACGAATTAAAACAAGAAGGCTTTATAAGGCTGAAAATTGACGGAAATCTCTACAATCTCGATGAAGATGAAATTTCTGATATCAAATTAGAAAAGACTAAAAAGCATGATATTGATGTTGTAGTTGACAGAATTGTTGTTAAAGAAAGCGCAAAATCCAGAATAGCAGACAGTGCTCAAATTGCCCTGCAAAAAGCCGAAGGGCTTATGTCTGTCGATGTAATAGGCGGTAAAGAGTTAATTTTTTCAGAAAAACTTGCATGCCCGGCCTGCGGTCTAAGCTTTGAAGAACTATCACCGAGAAGCTTTAGTTTTAATAACCCCTATGGTGCATGCCCGACATGTTCCGGTCTTGGATATGATTTTGTTATAGACCCTGATTTGGTTATTCCTGACAGAAAAAAATCAATAAAAGAAGGGGCAATTTACCCGTGGAGCAAAACCTCTACAACCTATTATGATGATGTATTAGCCTCTGTTTCCCAGCATTATAATATTGATTTAAATGTGCCTTTTGAAAAATTATCAAAAGAACATCAAAATATCATACTTTACGGCGGAAAAGATGTTATATCAATACGTGTGAAACATTTTGGAACTAACCATTATGAAAATCACAAAATGAAATTTTGGGGTGTTATTCCTTTTCTTGAAAAGCGTTATAACGAATCTAACGGTGAATACTGGAGGGAAGAAATCCAAAAGTATATGAAAATGACACCTTGTAAAGATTGTCATGGTGCGAGATTAAAGCCGTACATACTTGCTGTTACGATTAACGGAAAAAATATTTTTGAAGTCTGCAACATGCCTATAACAGAGAGTTTTAAATTCTTTTCCGATCTGTTTTTAGAACTGTCAGATTATCAAATGAAAATTGCCAAACAGGTTCTGGAAGAGGTTAGGGCAAGGTTAAAATTTATGCTTGATGTGGGGCTCGGGTATTTAAACCTCAGCAGAATGTCTTTAACACTCTCAGGCGGCGAGGCGCAGAGAATAAGACTTGCCACTCAGATAGGCAGCGGGCTGTCAGGTGTGTTATATGTTCTTGATGAACCTTCAATAGGTCTGCATCAGCGCGATAACGACATGCTTATAAAAACACTATTGAGGCTGAGAAATCTTGGCAACACGCTCATAGTTGTTGAACATGATGAAGATACTATGAGAAACGCAGATTACATTGTTGATATAGGCCCCAGAGCCGGTGTCCACGGAGGAAAAATTGTTGCCAAGGGAACACTCGACGAAATTAAAACGGTAAAAGAATCTATAACAGGTCAATACTTAAGCGGTGCAAAAAAAATATCCGTTCCTTCAAAAAGGCGTGAAGGCAACGGCGAATTTTTGCATGTAAAAAATGCTCACCTTAATAACTTGAAAAATATTGATGTCGATATTCCGCTTGGCAAAATAGTTGCACTGACAGGCGTATCAGGCTCAGGAAAATCGACTTTAATGCAGGATTTGATACATGAATATGCAATACACAAACTTAGAGGCAACAAACCAAAACCTCTTGGAGTTGACGAAATAACGGGTTTTGAACATATAGATAAAATTATTGATATTGATCAATCGCCTATTGGCAGAACTCCGCGCTCTAACCCCGCGACATACACAGATGTCTTTTCTCACATACGCGACTTATACGCAATGACAAACGAGTCTAAAGTCAGAGGCTATAAACCAGGCAGATTCAGTTTTAATGTCAAAGGCGGAAGATGTGAGGCCTGCAAAGGCGACGGGTTATTAAAAATAGAGATGAATTTTCTGTCGGATGTTTATGTCAAATGCGATGTTTGCAAAGGACAACGATATAACAGAGAAACCCTCGAGGTTAAATACAAAGGCGCAACAATAGCTGATGTTCTTAATATGACAGTTGCCGAAGCTTATGTTTTCTTTGAAAACATTCCTAAAATCAAAAGCAGACTCAAAACGCTTTATGATGTCGGTTTAGGCTACATAAAACTCGGGCAGAGCGCAACAACTCTCTCGGGCGGCGAGGCTCAGAGAATTAAACTTGCATCGGAGCTTAACAAAAAAGCTACAGGCAGAACACTGTACCTTCTTGATGAGCCTTCTGTAGGTTTGCACTGGTATGACCTTGATAAATTGATTAAAATTATAAATAAACTTGCTGACGCAGGCAACACAATACTTATTATTGAACATAATATGGATTTAATAAAAATAGCCGACCATATAATCGACCTTGGCCCTGAAGGCGGAGACGGCGGCGGGAATATTGTTTTTGCCGGTACGCCGGAAGAAATCGTTAACTGCAAAGAATCTTATACCGGAAAGTATTTAAAAAGTTATTTGCAATAAAACATGTATAAAAACAAAAGTCTCCGTTAGAACAGAGACTTTGCTAAAATATATAATAACTATTTGTCAACATAATCTCTTGCGCAATCAAACATCGAATCCACAAGCCCTTGATTAGCCTGCAAATTCATTCCTGATGACTGGAACAGTTGTCTTGCTCTTTGTTCCCAGTACGGATATATCTCCTCTTTATTAATATCCAGTACCTGTGCAATAAGAGAGAGTTCCTTCCAATCAAGAGGTATTGGCCTTGCACCCCTTAAGATATCTACTATCTCTACACGTTTTTTGCGCGGAAAGCTTTTTAAAAGCTGTACTGTTGAAATTCCTTTATCTTTCTGGTGTTCTCTTAAAAATTCTACAGATTCATCAATCAATATCGGTTCCTGCGGAATTTTGTATTCAACAAATTCTTCCGGTTCAATATCCATCACGGTAGCTATTCTCTCCAGTGTAATTCCCCTTGTTGAAAACGGTATTGCGCTGTCAATAAGGTTATATACATAAGAGAGTGTTACCCCTATCATTTCTGCAAAATCTTTTTTGTGCAGGTGATTTGATTCTAAAAAATTAGCAACCTTTTCACTGCTCTTTAGATTCACTATAGCTTTACTTTTGGTTGACATTCGTCTCCTCCGTCCCTAAAATATAAAAAGTATTTCGAAAATTTATTTGAAATATTATTTTTTCTATTATAGTGATAAACTGTTTCAATCTTTTTGTTATTAGCAAAAAGTATGTAACGTTTTGAGCTATCTTATTTAGTTATAAACTTAAACACGCATTTATACGGAAATTTAACTATGAAAATTATTGCCGGACTCGGGAATCCCGGGGATAAATATAAATTTACAAGACACAATGCCGGTTTTATGGCGCTGGATTATTTGAAATATCAGTGGGATTTTGATTTTAAATTTGAATCAAAATTTAATGCTGAAGTTGCAAAGATTAACCACAACGGGCAGTCTTTAATAATGCTTAAACCTTTTACTTATATGAATCTTTCCGGACAGTCGTTAATTTCTGTTATGAATTTTTATAAAATATCACGCGGGGATATTCTTATTATTTATGATGATATAGCATTGCCTGTCGGAAAATTACGTTTTCGCGCCAAAGGCTCTGACGGCGGGCACAACGGGATAAAGTCAATAATAAATGTTCTGGGTAACAATAATAATTTTGACAGATTAAAGATAGGCATAGGGCCGCAGCCTCCGCTTCCGTCCGAGGTGTATGTTTTGCAGAACTTTTCCGATGAACAGCTCTCAAACCTGAAACCTGTATTAAAAGAAGTTCAATCAGCAGTCGAACTCTATCTAGAACAGGGCATACAGGCTGCGCAGACTACGTTTAATTAATTTTTAATGCTAATATGTATTTATGGAAAGAAAGTTTGAAATAGTTTCTAAATACAAACCGGCCGGTGATCAGCCAAAAGCAATAGAGTCACTTGTGGACGGATTAAAAGCCGGATGTGACGCGCAAACACTTCTTGGTATTACAGGTTCCGGTAAAACTTTTACAATAGCCAATGTCATTGAACGAATCCAAAAGCCAACACTTGTCATTGCTCATAACAAAACTCTTGCAGCACAGCTTTATAACGAGTTTAGAGAACTCTTTCCAAACAATGCTGTTGAGTATTTTATCAGTTATTACGACTATTACCAGCCCGAGGCTTATATTCCGAGAACTGATACTTTTATTGAAAAATCAGCCACAATCAACGAGGAAATTGACAGACTCAGACATAACACAACCAGAAGTTTGTACACAAGAAACGATGTTATTGTAATAGCTTCTGTTAGTTGTATTTACGGTTTAGGCTCTCCTGAAAGCTATTATAAAGGCTCGGTTTCATTAAAAGTCGGTCAGAATATGGACAGGGATGAACTTTTGCATCACCTTGTTGCTGCACAGTATTCAAGAAATGATCTTGAACTTGACCGTGCAAATTTTCGTGCACGCGGTGATTCTGTAGAGGTTATGCCGTCTTACGAAAAAATTATTACCCGTGTCAGCTTTTTTGGTGATGAGATAGAAAAAATTACAAGAATAGACCCTGTCTCAGGCGAGGTACTGGAAACCCCAAGGGAGGTTGTTTTGTTTCCTGCTGTGCATTATCTTTCTGACGATGATGATAAAGAAGAAACAATACGTCTCATTAGAGAAGAACTAAAAACACGGCTGGGAGAATTATATGCCCAAAACAAACTGGTAGAAGCACAAAGACTTGAGCAGCGCGTAAAATACGATATTGAAATGATAAAGGAAATGGGCTATTGCTCGGGGATTGAAAATTATTCACGTATCATAGAACGACGCGCGCCCGGGACTGCGCCGAAAACTTTAATAGACTATTTTAAAGGAGATTTCTTACTGGTAATTGATGAATCGCACGTTACAATCCCTCAGTTAAAAGGAATGTACAGAGGCGATGCAGCAAGAAAAGACGTATTGATTGATTACGGTTTCAGATTGCCGTGCGCAAAAGATAACAGACCGCTTACAGAAGATGAATTCTGGGAAAGAGTGCATCAAAAAATATTTATTTCAGCAACTCCGGCAGCCTTTGAGCGCAGCATATCAGACCAGATGGTAGAGCAGATTATCCGGCCAACGGGACTTGTCGACCCTGAAATTATTGTACGCCCGACAGAGCATCAGGTTGATGATTTGATTGCCGAAATTCAGAAAATTACTGAAAAAAATGAAAGAGTACTTATTACTACACTCACCAAACGTATGGCCGAAGATTTAACTGAATATATGAACCAGCTCGGCGTCAGGGTCAGATATCTGCACAGTGAGATTCAATCGCTTGAGCGTGTGGAAATTTTGAGAGATTTGAGGCTGGGTGCATTCGATGTACTGGTCGGGGTAAACCTTTTGAGAGAAGGGCTTGATATACCCGAGGTGTCATTAGTTGCAATAATGGATGCTGATAAAGAAGGCTTTTTACGCTCTGAAACGAGTTTAATACAAACAATAGGCAGGGCTGCAAGAAATGCCTGCGGAAAAGTTATAATGTATGCCGATAAAATGACTGACAGCATGGATGCGGCAATAAGCGAAACCAACAGACGCCGTCAGATACAAATGGCATACAACAAAGAGCACCATATTATCCCCAAAACGATTAAAAAACCGATTGAAAATAATCTTCTTCAGCTTGTTTCAAGTTACAGAAATCTTGAAGATATAGTTGCCGAGGAAATGGTAGAGATGAATCTCAGTGTTTCAGACATTCCAAAACTTATTCAAAAACTGGAAAAAGATATGCATAAAGCGGCAAAAGTTCTTGATTTTGAAAGAGCAGCGGAAATTCGTGATCAGTTGAAAAAATTAAGGGAAATGGTTAAGGCAAAATAGTTTACTTAATAATAACTGTTGTTTTTGCTTTCCATATCAAAGTACAGTTGTCCCCAGTAGTCTGACATAAAGGCAAGATTAGCAGTTATAAAAAATATTGCTGCATAATTGAATAATGGGCCGAATTCAAAAAATTTGTAAATAAGAAATAAAACAGGCGCTACAATAAAAATAGAATATATAACAAGAACAATAAGGCTAACAACTGAATAAACAAGGACGTCTGCAACACCGTTTAAAATTTTGGTTACATTAAAACCTTCAGCCAGTTGATATTTCTCGGAAAAGTTTATGTATGCTGTCACCAGAACCATAAACACAAAGAAACGAATTATCCATATAGTGATAAGTTGTGGAATACTCTCAAAATTAAACAGACCAACCACAAAATTACCTAAAAAATAGCCTATTAAAAGGGAGGGAATGGCTATTAAAAAGGCTTTTGTGCAAACATTAACAAAGAGAACAAGGTTTAAAGAAGGGAGAGTTTCTATATTCTGGTTAATACGGTTGCCGATAATAATACAGCAAAAACCGCCATACAGATAAAATATCACAAGAATAACAATAAAATTTATAACACTAAGGGAATCAGAGGCAAAAGACATCATGCCATACAACATAAACATTATATAGCTTATTGCTCCCAGCTTAAGCAAGGAATAGTTGTCTTGGTATACTGATCTTATAGAATCAACTATTGATGCCATCAAATCTCCCTTTGGCTTTATTATAATATTTATCATAATAAGAAACAACTATTGCAAACCCCTGATTCTCTTCCCAAAACAGGCATAAAATAAGACTTATTGACCACATGGCCTATAAAGATTAATCTGTTGATTGTGGCAGATTGGTTAGACTTGTTCATAATATTAATATGAGGAGATGAGTTTATGTTACACAAACTTTCCGGTCAGGATTTAATTAACCAAAATATGGTTCAGCAAAACAGTAATGTTGAAAAACTTACTGCTAAAATTAACAATCCATATTCCAGCATTGACAAAAATCTCTTAATTGACGAAACAAACATCTCAAACGAAGCTTTTAATCTTTACCAAAAAGATTTGGATATTAAAAAATTTTCTGCACTGGCAATGTCTGACCCTGATAATTTGAGTCATAATACATTAGTTGCAGAAAAGGTCTTCGGGCGCAGCGATGACAGCTTTGAGAACAAGATTATTGAAGGTATATTTAATAATCGCACATTTTTAAAAGATTTGTTTGGTTAAATTAGATTAGGACAATATGGAAAACATTGATTTTAATAACAACTCGGGGTTGTCAGGCATAAAGTTGGATGACTCCGGTGATTTGTCGTCTGATAAATCTGTCAGAGCCTATGAATTTTATGAATCTAAAAGGTATAACGATGCAATTAGCCTCGTTGAAAGTGATTCTAAAATTTATAATTCGTCTTTCGGACAGGTTTTGATAGGTAATTGTCATAAAGCGCTTAATAATAACGATAAAGCAATGCAGCATTGGAAAAAGGCTATCGAGATTTCTCCTCTCGAGTATTTTGCTTATATTAATATTGCTAATGAGTATTATTCTCAAGGGAAGATTTCAGAAGCAATATTAAACTGGACAATAGCCTCAACAATTGTTCCTGAAAATTCCGTGGTCAATTTGAACCTTGCAAGCGCATATAATAAAAAAGGGTTTAGAATTAAGGCAACAAAATACTTTGAAAAATATTTGCAGTATGAAACTAAAGCCACGTCAAAAGAGTATCTGTTAATTAAGCATACTATAGCTAATTTAACGGCAAAAGTCGACTTTTTTACACGAAAGCTTGAAGAATACAAAGCGAAACGGGACATAAAAACTATTGCAGCACTGTATTTAAAAATGATTGCAACTTATGCTAATTTACCCAATATTTATGCAAATATTGCTGAAATTTTCTTTTTTGATAAAAATTATGAAAAAGCGCTCGAGTTTTTTCTCACAGTATATCTAAACTATCCTCATACCCCAAAAATTCTTCTGGATGTTGCGAATTTGTGCTTTCTTCTAAATAAACCCTCATATGCTTATTGTTACTATTCAAAGGCAATCAAGCATTTAGTAGAAGGTACCTCATTTTATGTTAAAGCACAGGAAAAAATCAGAGCTTTGTCTTATGTTTTGCAAGACACAGAGCTTGTAGATACACATTTGCAGGCAGCAAGAGAAGCTGAGGCTGATAATGATTATGAAAGAGCCGTTGATGAATACGAAAACTATATTATATTGACAGAGTCTGATAATACGGATTTAATTCAACTGGTTGACAAATATAAGATATTTATTAATCCTGAACCGTTTGTTGTAAATGTGTTATACTCTCAAATTTCCGAACTTATGAACCGTAAAAAACTTAAAGATTGTATTGATGTTTGTGATAGAATACTAAAGCTTGCTGACAGTCATACAAAAGAAGCTGTCTATGCTGTTAAGTGCAGAACTGAATGCAAACGTATTTTACTCGCAAGGGAACAGTTTGGTGTTTAATAAATTAAAGAAGTTTTTTTACAAGAATGTACTCAGACGTACATACTACAGAACCGGTAAATGTTTAGGCTGCGGTGAATGCTGCAGACAAATCTATGTCAGGCATATAAAAAATGTTGTGCAAACAGAAGAGGAATTTGAAAAACTAAAACTTCTCCACCCATTTTATACATACTTAAAAGTTACCGGCAAAGACGATATTGGGCTGATATTTGAATGTCAGAAACTGGATAAAGAAACAAACCGCTGCACTATACACAAAAAACGCCCCGGAATTTGCCGGCGTTACCCTGTTGAGGCTATATTTATGATGGGCGGCGAGTTAGGCAAAAACTGCGGCTATAAGTTTATTCCTATTGAATCATTTGATGAGGTGTTTAACAACTTGAAATTAAAAAAATGATTTACATAACTTTTTGGTTATATTATTCAACTCAGGGTTATGTACACGTATTATATTGACTCTTTTTTCTATTAATTTTTGAGAGAGTATTGCGGTTGCCTCATCAAGAGTTTGAGTATCACTGCTTTTTATAGTCTCTTTTATAAAATTTTTGCGTGAATGCCCGACAAGTATGGGACAGCCAAGTGATGTTAACTCTTCAAGTCTGTTAATTATTTCAAAATTTTGTTCTGAAGTTTTTCCAAAGCCGATGCCCGGGTCAATAATTATATTGCTTTTTTTTATGCCGGAAGAAACTAATAAATCCAATTTATTATAAAAATAAGTGAAAATTTCCTCTACAACATCACTGTAGTTTGTGTGGTTTTGCATTATGTCAGGAGTTGCGCTTGAATGTCCGATAATAACGGGACAGTTGTGCTCAATGGCAATATTTGTCATCTGAGAATCCCACTCCATTGCTGATACATCATTAATTATATCGACACCGCACCCGAGGGCTTTTTGTGCTGTTTTAGCATTTCTTGTATCTATACTTAATATTGTATTTTTATCAAACTCTCTTATTGCTTTTATAACAGGTATAACTCTTTTTATTTCTTCTTCAGCGCTGACAGGAGTGCTGTAAGGTCTTGTTGATTCACCACCTATATCAATAATGTCTGAATTTTTAACAAGTTCTTTATAGTGTTCAATCGCTGACTCAATATCCATATACAAACCGCCGTCAGAAAAAGAATCCGGAGTAACGTTTAATATCCCCATTATATAAGGCTCTTGCCAGCTTATAGATATATCTCTTATGTTTATTGCCTCAGGCATGTTATCAGCTAACAATTCTTTTATGTTTTGTGAAAGCTGTGAAAGATTTAGAGGCTGATATTTAAGTTTTTCTGCTATCTTTTTTAACTCGTCTATACTTCCGCTTAAAATACAGTCTGATGAGTCAATTTTACCTGTAATTACTTCTCTGTGAACAGCACAATCAGTTCCGCATGTCAGCGCTGTTTGCTTAATTATGTTTGCCTGTGCACAGGAGAGATTAAATATTTTAAGAGTTTTAAAACTGTGTTTTTCAAAAGCCCTTTTTATATATGTTTTATCAAGACCGATATTTTTAAGGTCTGACTCCTTGCAGGTTAAAAATTTAAGTTTAAAACTATTCTCCATAAATATAAATTAGCACAAACAGCTAAAAACGAGAATAATTTAATTAATTTAACCGGTATTATAAGCCGCAGCTGTCTAAGGCGCAGTCAAAAAGTGCAGCTGTGAGTTGTTCGGTAGCTTTTTTGTGAGCATCTTTGCCTTGAACAACATCAGGAATTCCGTCATGGTTTTCGTCAGCAGCTGTTTCTTTTAACGTACCGAGGCCTGCTGTCGTACCTACTCCGGCTTTTGCGACTTTTTTCAAAAGGTTTGCACCCATAACCTCTTCTGTCTGGGCCTGTAAATACTTTTGTACTTCTGCTTCAGTTTGTTCAGAAGTTAAATTCTTGCCTTTTTTCTCGGCAGCTTTGATTATTCTTTTTTGTATTCTTGCTAATTCTTCCTGATCTTTATGCGCAATTTCTGCAAGTTCTTTTTTAACTCCGTTTTTGCTTAAATCTTTCAACCAGACTAATGTTTTATTGCCTGCGTTAAGAACAGTAGCTTTAAAGCCTGTTTGTTTTTCAGCGGCCTTTGCAACATGCTCTTGTGTTTTAGCGAGATTATTTAATGCAAATCTGCCGATTTTTCCCAGATATGGAGTAGTTTGGTTCAAAAAGTTATAAAAACGTCCTGTAAGCAATGATGCAGTCAATCCACTTGCAAAACTAAGTGAAGCAACAACTCCGAATGATTTTAAAGCACTTGGAACATTTTTATTCTCACTGATAATTTCTGCTAATTTTTCAAGTTTTTCAGCTCTAAATTCGTCTTCAGATTTACCGGAATGATTTTCTTCAGTCAACACATTGGTGATTCTTTGAAAATCATTGTCCCTTCTGCCGAAGTTGCTTTTTGTTCTATGAGATCCATATGCGGATGATGTGTTTAATGTGTTTAATTCTAACATAATTTGAGATGCCTACCGTAAACTGTTATTAATGTTTCTTGATTTAACTTTTGTTTTATCTTATTCTATGCTGCGGAATGTTGACCGATATCGGCAATTCCGTCGCCATCTTTA
Source organism: Candidatus Gastranaerophilales bacterium (assembly GCA_944322975.1). Lineage (GTDB taxonomy): Bacteria > Cyanobacteriota > Vampirovibrionia > Gastranaerophilales > Gastranaerophilaceae > Limenecus. Next base: position 1,038 of record CALUQS010000036.1, on the reverse strand, counting down.
TCTCTGTTAGCTGCTATAGCTGCTGTAGTACCTGCTGAAATACCGGCTATATTACCTGATACCTTCTTAACAAGGTTATCTGCATCAGCTAACTTATTTTCTTCAACAAGCTTTTTATATTTCATTACTTGTTCTGATGTTCCTTTGAGTTCTTTTCGATATGCAGCAATCAACGCTTTATCATTTAAAGTTTTACCTTCTTTTGCAGCCGCAGCTTTTATTGTGTCAATTATTTCATTTTTAAGATTTTTAATATCGGCTCTTAAGGTTTCTTTGGCTCTTTCACTGCCTTTTTGGGCAAATTCATTAAAAGCGTCCATACCCTTTTTAGCGTTTGTCATAATGAAACCTTTGAAACTTTTGTTTCCGATTTCAGGGCTTTCTTTTATAAATTTAGTTAATTTATTCATACCTGTATCAACAAGTCTTATAACAGGTTTCATAAGATATTCTCTTGCTTGTGTATTATTTGATAATTTTGTATATAAAGTCTGCAAACCTTGTTTTCCTGTAAATGCTGCAGCACCTGCAATGCCCAGAATTTTTGTAAATGTTTTTAAAGGGCCGTCATTCATTTTATCTGCAACATTTTCAAGAGTATGAAAACTGTACTCATCATAACCATTGGAACCGGTAGCTTCTAACCAATCGGCAGCAGCGTTTAATACCTCCTGATTTGATTTAAATGATGGTTTTATTGGTGAACAACCTACGCCTTGTTGAATAGATGTCATTTCTAACACTCCAATTTTATTAATCTTACTTTCACATACATTTATAAAAAACTTATAAATGATAAAATTGCTATTTCTAAATAAATATATTAAAAATTCTTAACACTTATATCTGCCATTCGAATTCACCTAATTATTATATACCATTTTGTTGTAAAAAAAAAGCTGCTTTGCAGCTTATACTTCATAATCTTGGGAGGAGATTTGGGGATTTGTACATGTATATTAATTCATTATTGAAAAAATGTTTACTATTTTAGTTATAAATTTAATAAAAATTTACAATCCCTTTAAAAGCATGTAT
>CALUQS010000035.1 GCA_944322975.1 Candidatus Gastranaerophilales bacterium | reverse complement strand
TTGTCCGGCAGATTCTCCCGTGTTTATTACTGTTCTGTATTCTTTTATATTTAATTTTTTAACCACATTCTTAACTGCAACAAACAAAGCCGACATGATTTTTTCTTCATCCAGTTCGTTTAAAGACGCAAAGTGCTTTTTCGGTATAACCAGAATATGAGTCGGTGCCTGCGGGCTTAAATCATTAAACGCGACAGTATATTCATCCTCATACACAAGCGCTGACGGTATTTCTTTATTTGCTATTTTACAAAAAATACAATCTTCCATATCAATCCTATATTCCTATTGTTATTTATTATAATGCATTATAACGTAATTTAAAAGCATAAATATAGTATTTCATATAGACAACGGATTCTGCAAACAGCTATAACAACAAAAGGGTGGTAAAAGGTTTCAGTTGATACCGCGCTGCTTAAACCTACTGCCAATCAGTTAAAAAGAATAATTATTACAGCTCCGGTTACCATTATCAAAGACCCGACAAATCTTGGTATTATATTTTGTTCTTTAAAAATTTTATATCCGAATATAATACTGAGTACTGATGAAAGTTGAAACAGTGAAAGTGCATATCCCACATTCATATTGGTAAAAACATAATTGGTTGTATATTGCATTATCCCCATACAAACCACAAGTTTAACTATATTTGTTGAGTTTCTTGATTTTAAAATATTAAATTCAGTGACAGTATCTGTTTTTTCAAAAACAAACAACAAAGCGGAAAAAATTGCGCCAAACAAACACCAGGAAACAAAAGCATCCCATGCACTTGTCATCAATATTACTTTTTTTATAACAATAGCTTCTGCCGCACAAAACAACAAAGAATAAAATCTGTATTGAATTTCTTTATTTTTTAAAAGTTTTGACGTAAAACGTTCCTTTGTTGTTTCAAGTATAAAATAACTGCCCAAAAATATTAAAATCATACCGGTTAATCCGTAAAAATCAGGTATCTCATGCAAAAATAGAATGCCAAAGATTAATCCTATTATTGATTTATAAGAATTTATAGGTCCTATAACAGAAAGATCCCCATTTTTTAAAGATTTGACAAGAAATGAATTTCCTGCTGCACCTAAAACCCCCATTAAAATTGAATACCCCCAGAATTCAGGCATTGTATTTGCGGCATATCCTCTTGAAAACACAAAAGGCAAACAAATAAAAACAAGTCCCAAATAAGTCAAAAAGGTTATAAAAATAGGATTGCTTTTTGTAGTAAGTTTTTTTTGATAAACATTTCCGAGTGTATTTGAAAATATTCGCAAAATAATTGCCGTAGTTGTTAAGAAAAATTGCAGAATCTTTTTCTCCTTTAGTTCCTGTATTCAAAATTCTGTTATCTAAAATACTATTATAAATAGAATTAAAACAATTGCCCATGCGGGCATAAAAAATTTTTATATAGGCAAAAATCGTTTTTTAAAGTAAAATGTTTTTATGAAAAAGTTCTTGTTAACAATGTTGGTTATATGGGTTATATCTGGTAGTGCTCAGGCATTTCCTGTTGATACTTCCGATTGGGTTTGTTCGGAAGAACCCGGTCAGCTTTCTGTTGTTGCTGCAGAAATTGATCTAAAAAGCGATTTAAAACAAGAATACAGAGTTTATCAAACTTCTCTTGAAAATAAAACGAATTCAACTCTTGATATTTCAATTCCGTCAAATGCAATTGTTGATTCTAATGTAACAAAAATTTTAAACGGCGGGTTATCTATTAAAGAATTGATGCAGATACCCAAAGAAATTGCCGTTGAAAGTTATAAAGAAAACGTAGGCACAGGATGTATTGCCGTTGCTCACAAAGGTTTGATTTACACAACAGCCACAGCCGGTGCCGTTGCTGCCGGAGCCGGACTAATAGGAGTTTATCCGCAGCAAAAAATAGAAGAATACTTTGCACACAAAAAAATAAAAAACGAATATAAAAAATATTACGGAAGCTTGATTAGTGATTTCACAATGCCGCCTATGTCCCAAAAGGATTTAATTATCTTTGTCCCCATAGAAAATACTAACTGCGTTATTCACGTCAACAACAGAATTGACCGCGATGACATTTATTCGGATTATCATCAGTTGTAAATTACAGCAAAAAAAACTTGTCAGCAGTTGATTTGCAAAAAAGTGTTATTATCAACAGTATTTAAAGAAACATTTGTTATCTGAGAGCAGCCGTTTTTAGCATATCTATATATTTTACTTTCTCCTGATTTGAAAAAGCACCTTTTTTAGCAAAATGTATATGATAGATACCTTTAGGCGTATAGACTATCCTTGCTATTTCAGTTTCTTTTGAATTATCAAACTGCCACTCGTATAAAATTTCGTTTTGTTTTTGATAAATAATTTTTTTGTCAAAAGATTTGTTAGAATTTTTGGCAATAGCATCAATTGCCCCTATGTGGTTTCTATAGTATTCATCCAGAGTGGTTTTAAAATTGTCATTGATAGTAAAATACTGTATTGTCACAAGTTGTGTCCACTTAAAGTTTTTAACATCTTCCCCTTTAAGTCCGTATTCAATAACCTTTGATTTTTCATCTTTGTGTTCAAGAGCTTTTACCCACTGTTTTTTATCAAGATTTAAAACAACATCACCGCTCTGATTGATTGTTTTATCCTTTGTGGCTTTTTCGCCTGTATAAGAGTTTACGATTTCGCTTTTAAATTTTTCTTTTGACTGTTGTTTCATAACAGGATCGTCCATCATGTATGCAGCCTGCTCATCTTTTATTTGTTTTAAAAGATTTCTGTAATACAATTTTTCTTTGCCGCCCATAGATTCCAGTGTGACTGCGGTTTCGTAGTATTCAATTGCAAGGTCGTAATCATGCTGGCTTTTTTTTAAATCAGCAAGAAATACATAAGCATTCCATAAATTAGGAAAAAGTCTTATGGCATCTTGAAAAGTTTTTTCTGCCATTTTTCTGTCGTTTTTGTATCCGTAACTGGCGCCAAGCAAACACAGTGCGCTGTAAGAATCAGGCTTGTAGTTCAATGCATTGTTAAAAGAGATAATGGCTTCTTCATAATTTTTTTCCTTGTATGCGCGCACCCCTTTATCATATTCGTACCTGAAATTAAGCGATGCACAACCGCTTTGCACGATAATTGCACATGCAATCACTAAACAGGTTATTGTTTTTTTCAAATATTTTAATACATTCATAATCAGCACCTAATTATGATTATAATGATATAATCCCCCTCAGGCAATTAATTTTTACTTAAATTGTCTAAGGGAAACCTCTGAAGTGACCCCCAAAAAGTGGACAATTAACTCGCCATTAAAAATTTTCTGTATTCAACCGGAGTCATTCTATTTTTATTCCATTGTCTTCTTTCATTGTTGTAGTAATACATGTAATTATCTATTGTAGCTACAACTTGTTCAATTGTTTTTATTCCTTTTAAATTAATCTCATCTTTTAAATGACCGAAAAATGATTCTATTACCGCATTATCTCCAGGACTCGCAGGTGCAGACATTGATTGAGTTAAACCATTTGTTAACAATAAATCTTTGTATGCCTTACTTGTAAATTGACTGCCTCTGTCTGAATGTATTATTGTTGAATATTTATTATCTTTTATTGTTTCTAAACCTCCATCTATTGTTGCTAACGCAAGTTCTTTAGACATTGTGCGACCCAACGCATAAGAAATGATTTCTGGTGTTTTAACATCTAATTATATTATTTATTGAACTAATTATTTCATATTTTAAAACAGGTGTTATTTTCTGAACTGATTGTTCAGTATTTGCAACTTTTTTTAGAAATTCATTTTCTGCCTCCAAATACTCATTGCGTTTAAGTAACTTTTGGTATGCGGAATCTTTGTTTTTTATTTTCTTTTGAGGATAATGTATATTTATTTTTTTACGATTTGCATTTCTCCATTTTGAAAGTGTTTTAGATGCATAATCAGTATGATTTGAAAGAATTGATGTATTTATACCTGCTTCTTCAAAAATTTGATTTGCGGATTTACCACTTTCATATTCTTTTATTGCTTGTTCTTTAAATTCTTTTGTATACAACACTTGATTTGATAAGACTGCTTGAATATTTGGATTGTTTTCCAGTATTGTTTTTTCTTCTTTTGTAAATTTTTCCATCATTTGTACCCTTTCTTTTTATATCATACTCGCTCTTTTTTTTTGTCCACTTTTTAGGGTACACTTCATTCGCTCCCAGCGGGAGAGGGGGCTTTAGGCTTTTTACCCCTACGATTCTACAAAATGGCTGTCATCCTGAGGAGCGCAGCGAGCTCAGGATCTTATCGGTGATAAATGATAACCAAAAACGTTGGTCAGATTCTGAACACACACGTTTGGCAAATGATTCCACCGCCGGACGCTTCAGAATGACTCCATGCCGGTAACGTGTCACCCTAAGACGTAATCTACATTTGCTGTTTTATATTTACCGTGTTAGAAACCTGACAACAATTACACCGGCTTACTTACTTAAAATAATCCTAAAATATCTTTGCATAGGATATAAAGTAATCATTGATTACATTTACTATAACAGGCATAATCCATAACAAAATAGCTGCACCTAAAACAGGCTTAAAAAGGAAGCTCAGCTGGAACACATTAACCTGCGGCGCTGTTTTGGAAATTATACCCAGAATTAAATCCTGCCCCAATGTGGCAAGCAATACAGGAGACGCTATTTGTAAACCTATATACAAAACATTTGAGGTCAAAGTCACAAGATATTCTTTGTTAATAAGTCTATCCATAGGAATTGCCGAGGCATATACAGGAAATATCTCAAAACTTCTGTGCAGTGCATTAATAAGCCAGTAAACCCCGCCTACATCAATAAACAAAATAACAGCAAGCAGTCCGAAAAAATTTCCGAGAATCGAAACCTGTGTTCCGACTGTAGGGTCTAACACCATTGCTGAAGAAAGCCCCATCTGCATATTTATCATATCGCCGGCAGCGGAAATTGCCAGTACAATACAATTCGCAATGAATCCTACAAGCATTCCTCCGGCAATATTGAGTATAAGCCCTAGTATCAAAGAGGTACCTGAGGGTATCGGGCCTGTTTTTACCGTCATCATGAGAATGATTGTAAGTATCAAGGCAAACGCAAGCTTAATCATACCGGGAATTTCTTTTCTGTTTAAAACAGGTGCAAACCTTATAAACCCCATAAGACGTGCAAAAATAAGCAGCCCCGCACCGAGTGCCGAGTTAATTTCAGGAAAATATTTTGGAAATGCCTGTAAAACTGCGTCTATCATTTATCTTTTTTTACGTCCTTTATTGTATCAAGCTCAAATACCGACCCGTCGACTGACTGATTGTTGTCTATCAAAACTTTTATTGTGTATTTTGCGTTAGATTTTCCGTATTTGTAGGTTACGTAGGAAATCCCCTCCTGCTGTGTCCTCAAGACAAGCTGCCCTGTCGGGGTAAAACTGTCGCTTGTCGAGGTAACTTCAAGAATATTAGGGTTTGTAACCTGTATATCTTTTGGACGGGCATCAACCTCAAGGATGTACACACCTCCGGCATGGAGATTTATTGTTTTTTGCGGGGTAAGCGCAAAGACCTGACAGGTGTTTTGCAATGCCAATATAAAAAATAATGCTAATATTTTTTTCATTCTTACCTCAATTCGTATGTGTTTTCACTTTTACCTGTTCATGATTGCGTTACGTTCAATGAGATTAGGTGTCGGGTTAGGCATTCTGTCCGAGGGGTAGTGCTTTGTTTTAGAGTTGTAATCAATAAACGGAATTTTGCCGTTGTTTCTCATAATATCGCCTATTTCCTGTTTATCAAATCTTGTTGCATTTTGTTTAAACTCGGAATCAAACGGACGGGTGTATTTGTGATAATCTGCCGATAAAACATAGTTTTCAGAAGACGGTATACTGTTAAAAGCCATTTGATAACCTTCTAAAAGGAGATTGGTCAAAAGTTTTATATACCCCATACCCATAATCATCAGCACAAGGAATACGGCAAGAATTTTGGGTGCCGCCGCGATAGTTTGTTCCTGAACCTGTGTTACTGCCTGTAAAATACCTACAACAAGCCCCACGCCGGCAGCAACCAGTACACACGGCATTGATACCATAAGCATTGTTATAAGCCCTTTTCCCATATATTCCATTAGTATTTCAAGCATAATTTTTTACCTGTTTTTCTAATCCTAATTAAAGCTTGCCACAAGACCGTGCACAATCATGCTCCAGCCGTCTACCGCAATAAATATCAATAGTTTAAACGGAAGAGAAATGATTGTCGGTGACAGCATGAACATACCTAAAGCAAGGAGTACGTTGGCCACTATCAAATCGAGCACAATAAACGGTACATAAATGACAAAACCTATCTCAAAAGCTGTTTTAAGTTCGCTTACTATATAAGCCGGAGCGACCTGCCATATTGTTATATCATCAGGGGTTCTGGGTTTTGGTGCACCCGAAAGTTGTATAAAAAACGTCATATCAGACTGCCTTGTTTGTTTCATCATAAATTCTTTCAAGGGTTTTGAGCCCTCAGTTATTGCAGCAACAATATCCCCGTTTTTCTGGTAAGGAACAGAGCCCATCTCCCACATTTTATTGAATACAGGGTTCATTGTATAAATCGTTAAAATCATAGATAAGCCGATAAGAACAATTCCGGGCGGAACCTGCTGGGTTCCGAGAGCCTGTTTTAGCATTGAAAATACAATAGTATACCTTAAAAAACTCGTCATACAGGTGAATATCAACGGCAGCAAAGAAAACACCGTCATTACTAACAGCATTTGCAAAACCGGATTCAAGTCTTTTAATACGCTTTCCATTATTCCTATATCCCTTTATTTTTTATTTTAGTGATTAATTAATCGTTAGCCGTAACATTTTCGTTTAGTTTGCGCAAGAGTTCACGCATAACCGGACGTTTTATGTTTGTGGAATCGCCCTCGAGGGCTTGCATAACTTCGTTATAATCAACACCTTTGTTAATTTTTTTGCCTGCCGGTTCATCATCCCGGGCAATGTATGAGACTTCTTGAGGCGGTTGTTCTTTTTTTACGGAGTTTTGCGGCTGTTTTAAAAATGACTTTATGCTTTCTTTAAAAGAACCTGCTGCCGGCTCAACATCGATTGTGGCTATATTTTCAAGTGCTGTATTGTTGTTATCAAGCCTTGCAAGAAATGTTGTTCTGTCTAAATCTGCTGCTATAAGAAATCTTTCACAGCCGGCATTAACTACGTAAAGAGTTTTTCTTGGCGACAGCCTCAATGCATTGTCTATTTTTAAACCTTTTGGATTTTGGGCTGTGTCAACGCCTGTCATTGTTTTTTTATAAACCATTACACCGAGAAACAACAGCCCGACCATGGCCATTGTGTATACTATAAAATTAATCAGATATGTTCCCATTATTTTTTCCCTATATCAATTACAAATCGTCTTCGTCTACGTCAAAATCGCTGTAGTCAAAATCTTCTTCATTAACTTCAGAGTTGTCGTTTTGAATAAGCGGCTGTTCTTCGTAATTTTGCGCCGGCGCAGCAGGTTGTGTTTGCTGCGGACTTTGTTCGGGTTCTTCGCTGTAGTATTCAGCTTGCTGTGCGTTTTGCGACGCTTGATTTTTTTCTTCGGTAAATATTTTGTTTATTTTGACCCCGTACCTGTCATTTATAATGATTAATTCTCCTGAGGCAACAATTTTGTCTTCAACTTTCAAGTCAATTTTATTGTCATAAACAGAGCCGATATCAATTACAAGCCCTTCTGAAATTTGTTTTAGTTCTCCGAGGGTAAGTTTTACTTCTTCAAATTCGGCGTTTAATTCCACCTGAATTGTATCCCACATGTTATATATATCAGGACCTGTCATTTTTTTGTCTCCTTTCGCTCCGCTGGGGCTTTCGTCAAAATTATTTTCATAATCTGCCATGATATTAGGGTTTGGCACAACCCTGAACTGTATTGAATGGTTGTCGTATTTTAGTGTCATCATGGAAGATTTACTGTTTTCAAGCACGACAATGTCGTCTTTTTCAAGGGTTTTAAGGTCGTTAAGACGGATTCTTGTAGTTCCTACGCTCAGTCTGACAGACGCACGGCAGCTTTCAAAATCTGAAATTGTAAAACTGTTTTCTCCTCTTTCGAGTTCAGAGGGTTCAATTGCTATAACAGGGATTTTTATAACAATTCTTCCCATAGTAACTTTGTTAACCCTGACAAAAAATGTAAGGTTGCACTCGTTGTAGTTATTGTTCATATCAGGCAAAGCGTCGCCGGATTTTACCATCTCGCAGAAATTTTGATACAAATAATCGTCAAACCCTGTAAGAATTTTAGCCTCAAGGTCTGTGAGTTTATCAATATTAAAGTTTTTTCCGTTAGAGCCTAATATATTTTCAAGCAGGGCTTTAACCAGCTTTTTGGATAAACGTATAAAAACAGACAGTTCGCGGTTGAGACGGATTTGTGTAACAAAAAACTCATCACGCTCAGCCAGAATGTTTGTGTTTTCACTCACGCTCATTAATTTTACTTCAGGAGTTTTTCCCCAGAACTCTGCGAAAGTTGCTGCAACAATGTTTGTAAAATGACTGTCAAACCATTCGTAAGTGAGATTTAAATGGTTTGAAAAATCTGATGTTATGTATTCTGCTCCGTCAGTTGTTTGCATATTGCGCAAAATTTATCCCTTAATCTTTACAACTTCCCCTATGCTAATCTTAAAAATCTCAGGACATTTTAACATCATTTATACGGTGTATTTATTACTAAAAATCTGTTGTAAGTCTGAATAAACAAGTTTTTAATGCAAATTTTTATACCTTGATGTCAGGCTGTTTTTTATCTATGCGCTTTGAGCTTCTTTTTCAGCCTGTTCTTCCGGTTTTTTGTACGGAACAGCGTACAACTCGCCGTAAAATTCTTCCTGATACAAATCAACATCAGATTCAGGTTCGGCAGCTAAAAACAACAGCGCAATATAAGCCGAAATTTTATCCAGCCCCAAAAGTGTCAGGGTATTGAGTTCAACTTTTTCCTGTGTTTCAAAAATTCTTTTTAGGTTTTCATGCAAAACTTCAACGCTTTTTTCAATATACTCATCATGCGCAAGGTTCACGATATCGTCGGGAGTGAGCCTTGCATAAGAGCGTACACGTCTTTTTGCACGTTCATGCGCATTTTTCAGCGATTGTTTTCTGTCTAATTCTTCATAAAATTGCAGCTGTTTAATCAAATCTTTTAAGTTAACCATACGGCTTCTGTTGAGCCTGATACTGGTTCTGCGCTGCAATACCTCGTCGAGAGAAATTACGTTATTGGTGTTAATTTCTTCATCATCCCACGGGTCGTCATTAAATTCAAAATCCTCAGGGTTTTCTTCTTCAATACCTTCTATCTGGCTGGCATCTATACCTTCAAGTACATTTGATTTCAATCTTAAAAGAATTGCCGCAAACAAAAGCGTTCTGCCTGTTAATCTAAGATTCTGCGCCTTCATCTGAAAAAGGTGGGCAAGGTATTTGTCAGTAACATCGACAATATCGACATTCCACGGGTCAATTTTTCCGGATTTTGCCATGTTTACAAGAATTTCTATCCCGTCAACCTGATCTGCTATGTCTTTTTGCACTTCGTTTACGGAAGAAATCATAGACATATCCTGAGTGTCTTCGCTGTGCGAAGCGGTCTCGGGTACATAAAAATCATGATGTAAATTTGATTCGGCAGTTTCCATTTTTTATCCTAATCCCTTAGTTTTACGCCGGTTACACGTGTTTTGCCTTTTTCTTTCTGAGTAACACCTATTGTTCTATTAGCTGATTCTATCATAGGTTTGCGGTGACTAACTACTACAAATTGCGTATTTTCTGCCTGAGTTCTCACCATATCGGCAAGTTTTTCCACGTTAATACCGTCAAGGTTTGCATCAACCTCATCAAACGCATAAAACGGAGCAGGCAGATATTTTTGTATGGCAAATACAAACGCCAGCGCAGTGAGTGATTTTTCTCCGCCCGACATAAGGTTTAGCCTTGTTTTTTCTTTATCTCTCGGCTGCGCCTCGATAGACATGCCGCCCTGAAAAGGCTGGTCAGGATTATCAAGATAAAGAGTGCCCTCACCTTCAGAAAGTTTGTGGAAAATATCTTTAAAGTTGTCGTTTATGTGGTTGTAGGTATTCATAAACGTATCTTTTTTAAGGTTTTCATAGCCCTGCATTCTGTCCATAATCTGATTTTTTTCGTTAGACAGCGTTTCGATTTTTATTTTCAGTTCGTTCTGGCGCTCGGAAACCTCGTCATAAGACTTAATTGCGCGCATGTTAACATCGCCTAACTCGTCCATACGCTTTTGTAATCTCTGGATTCTGCCGGTGATTTCTTCAACAGAAATCTCAATCTCCTGAAGTTTTGTAATTTCTATGCCGTTTTCTTTGAGTTCTTCTTTAATATTTTCCAGCTGCGGTTCAAGTTCGCGTCTGCGTGCTTTGAAGGCTTCTATCTGTTCATCAATTTTTTCTATATTTAAAACAATGACGTTCTTTTGTTTTTCAAGTTCTAAGAACTGTGCGTTAACAGCATCACGCTCGGTTTGAATTTCTATAAGTTTTTCGCCGAGTTCTTTTATTTTAACCTCAAGAACATCAATCTGTTTTTTGAGTTCAACGATTTCTGCTTTAAATTTAACTTTATCCTGCTCATAGACTT
>CALUQS010000034.1 GCA_944322975.1 Candidatus Gastranaerophilales bacterium | reverse complement strand
GGCACGCAAAAGCTACGCTTTTGACTTAGCCTGCCTCCATTTCGACTTGACATTTAGTCAACTCGAAACGGAGTCCTTGGCGTGCCAGTCCGATTCCGCTCCCCCGAGGGGCGAGGGAGAATAATTAAATTGTTCGGTGGGCACGCATGCTGATTTGGCTGTGCTTTGCCCACCCTACGACTCTATTGCTCTTGGCACGCAGGGTCCTTGCCCGCTCACCCCACCCCCCCTCCCCCGAGGGGGCGAGGCAGAATAACTAAAATGAATTCTGCAGCCTCACGCCGGCCCGCTGTCTTGAAATCGAACCGGCACGCCATGCGGGTGATGGCTATACACAATCTTTGTATCTGAAACCGTCTTGTTTAAGGCGGTTTATTGTTTCTTTTAATTGCTCATCACTTGCAACAGCGGAAAGCCTGAAAAATCCCTCTCCGTTTTGACCGAAAGCGTTTCCCGGTACAAGAACAATACCCGAGGTTTTTAAAACATCTGATGTAAAATCTGTCGAGGTTTTATATTTTTCAGGAACCGGCAGCCAGATGTAAAATGTCGCCTGCGCTATGTCGTCATCATTGATTTCCCAGCCGAGTTCTCTAAAGCCGTTTATTATAATCATTTGTTTTTCTTTAAAGCCTTTGTTTGCCGCTTTAATGTATTCATCTCCCTCTTTAGAGTTCAAAACATCAGCTGCGCATTTTTGCAGCGCTTTAAAAAGACCTGTATCAATTGTTGATTTTAACCTGCCAAAATTGTCTATTGCCTCTGCATTTCCGCAAACCCAGCCGAGTCTGAAACCGGTCATGGAATAAGGTTTTGAAAAGCTGTAAAACTCAACCGCAACATCTTTTGCACCTTCAATTTCCAATACGCTGTGCGGTTTTTTGTTTTCATCAAAATAAATATCACAATACGCGGCATCGCTAAGCAGCCATATTTGTTTTTCTTTGCAAAAATCAACAACGTGTTTTAAATAATCCTTTGTACATGTTGCACCAAGAGGATTTGACGGATAATTGATAATCATTGCTTTTACTTTAGCGGGATTTATTCCGTCTTTTTGCATTTTGTCCCATACCTGATTCATATCCGGCATGTAGTGGTTGTCTTTTGACAGGGCTATGCCGTAACTTTTGCCGCCGTTTGTTTTAATCATCTGGGTATAAGACGCATATCCGGGGTCGGGTACAAGTATTACATCCTGTTTTTTTTCATCTGCTGCGGGATTAATCAGGGCTCTTATAAAGTTAGCCAGCCCTTCTTTTGAGCCTATGAGCGAAAATATTTCTGTTTTACTGTCAAGTTCCACACCAAAACGGTTTTTCATCCTTTTGGCTATTGCTTCAAGAAAAAAAGTTTCTCCTTTAGGGGTAGAATACGTATGAATTTGAGGTATCTTTAAAGCCTCTGACAGACTGTTGTAAACAAACTGCGGCGGCGGGGCTACCGGCGCACCCATGGCAAGTGCAATAGGCGCTCTGTTTTTTGCGGTTAATTCAGGCGCAAGCATTGCCGCTTCCTGCTTTATTCTGAACATTATATATGTATCTATTGATTTTACGTATTCGTTAAACAGTTCTTTCATTTTTATCCTTATTCCATTTAGTCGCACTTGTCAGGCAGAGTTTGTACAACCGCCCTCAGATGCCGGCAAAGCAAACCCTCATGTACAAGCGCGGTCACTTTTCAGACATGGTTTCAAGCTGATATGCCCATGCGCTGTGGTTGTGTATGCTTTCAAGCGATTCTACCTCGGCTTCAAAGTATTTTATTTTTTTGTTGTTTCTGAATTTTAAAACAATGTCTCTAAGAACATCTTCTACAAATTTCGGGTTGTCGTAAGCGTGCTCTGTTACGTATTTTTCATCCTCGCGTTTTAAAAGCGGGTAAACCTCGCAGGAGGCTGTTTTTTCTATTTCCGAAATCAAATCCTCAAGCCAGATATGCTCTGTTTCATCGTAGCTTATTACCACTTTTATTATAGCTCTCTGGTTGTGGGCGCTGTAGTCGGAAATCTCTTTTGAGCAAGGACAAAGCGTAGTCACCGGAACTTTTACCCCCAGATAAAATTTATAGTTGTTGTCCTCTAAAATTCCTTCAAAAGAACAGTCGTACGCCATCAAAGACTTTTGTTTTGAAACCGGCGCCTGTTTTTCTATAAAGTATTTGAATACAAATTTCAGCTGTGCTGCTCTTGCGCCCAATTTTTCTTTAATAGCTTCAAGGCAGCCTTTTATGTCAACGCCTAAAAGCTCTTTTTCTCTCCACTCGTTCAATATTTCCATAAACCTTGACATGTGCGTGCCTTTAAAATTCATATCCAAAGACGCGCATATTTGGGCTTTTGCGTAAACAATCTGGTTATCCTGACCTTTACGCTGAATAATCAACGGAACATCAACGTTTTTTATACCGACTTTTTGTATATCTATTCCTCTGTTATCGGCAAGATTCTGTACATCTCTCAGCGGTAAATCTTTTAAACGGCTTTTCATAAGCTTCCAATCTAATCTGTTTTATACAATACACATATAAGACAACAGCCGGTCTGTGTTTAAAACATTGCAGTTGTTAATAATATTTTGTATCAAAATTATTGCACGGCTGATTTACCTTAGCAATATTATTTAGAATCGTCAAGGTGTTCCGCAGACTTTTGTTCCAGAGCAAGAAGCAACTTTAACGCGGCAATCCTTTGCATTTTAGGCGGAGCAAGTCTGAGCATCTCAATAGCCTTCATCATTACAGGGTCGTTGTCATACCAGCGGTTGCCTTTGCCCTGATATTTGGAAACCGTTTCGTAAAGATGTTCAATTACGTCTGCCGCAACCTGTTCTTGCAGCTTTAATATGTAATCTGCAGCTTCTGCTTTAGTTTCATCTGTTTGTAATCTTAAAAGTTCCAGTGCTTCTTTTAAAACAGGGTCTTTGTCATACCAGCGTCTGCCTTCTGTCATTATTAATTCCTCTTTGTGTTGCTTTTATATTGATTATATTAAGTTTTAGTGATTCTGTCCATTTTTTTAATCAAATTCATACTGGCAGCGGACACTCACATGGCGTTTTGTTTGCGCCCGCGGCAGGCGGTCAGGATGTGATTAATCTGTGATTACCGAAGGTGGACACTTCATTCGTCTCCCCAAAAAAAAACTTTACCCGCATTAACCCGAATCAGGCAATTTTAAAACCACAAATTCCTTTATATTTATAAAGGAAGTGCAATGGACGTTTCAAAAATTATAACCACAGCAGCAAAAGCAGTCAGTGAAAACAAGGCGGTTTCCCAAAATGCCAAAAAGGTAATAACGCAAACTTCAAAGGAGGTTTGTGATATTGCCCCTGATTTGAGAAAAAATTTATCAGAAAATGCAAAGTATTACAAATATTCTTCAGAAGTTCAAGACAAAATCTTAAATTTGAGAAACGAAATCTGGAAATATTCCGGACAAAAAAACAATCCTAAAATATTTCAAAGCAATGATGCTTTTATTACGGTGCTGATTAACCATTGTGATGACGAAAAAATGGTTGATGTAATTTTTAAAAATATGAAAAATTACAATACTTATGTAAACACTATGGGAAAATTGAATTCATATTTGCAAAAAACCTTATGTCAAACGTTATACGATAAAAATAAAATACTTGTGAATTTGACATTGATGCGATTATTCAACAAAAATAGTTTCAAGGCGCTTTCAGAATCTTACGGATTTAAAGAAATTCTGGCAAAAAGATTAAATTTGTCTTATTTAAAAGACATCAAGCCTTCTGACAATATTGACGGAAGTTTTTTCTACAAACTTTTTGACAATATAGAAAAAACTACTAATGAACGGCTTGCCGCTTCAGGCATTGATGCAGATGCGGCAAACAAGTTTATCAAACTAGAGGACGCGGAAATTTGTAAAAACCCAAAAGTTTTAGAAGATTTTATTACAAAACTGGAAAAAGCCAAAAATCCGCAATTAGTTAATGAGGTTTTAAAAAAATTTGAACTTAATGAAGAAAATTTTATCTATACCAGAGATAAATTTTTAAATGTTATTGACAGGTGTGAAAAATCGCCGGAGATAGTCCAAAAAGTGCTTAGAATCCCGAATCTTATGCCTTATTCTATATACGCTGACGTAAATTTACTTTGCCGCGAAGGTAATAAAATTTCTGATGAAATATTTGAATATTTTGTGAACTTGTCAAAAAATCACCCCCGATGTTGCACCCCGACAACATTAACGGATATAAATTCTTTTTTATCAAAAAAAGGAACAGATGAAAAATTGTTAAAAGAAATTTTTGAAAAATCTATTAAAACAGGAAACCCTGATGCTTTTTGCAGAATATCATATTTTACAAATGAAAAAAATCTGGATTTTTTGAAAAAATGTTTGGAAAATGAAACTTTAGATGCAGAGTCGCTGTTTAAATTAAAGATAATCGGAATAAATCCGTCTTATGAAACTCAGCTTGATAAAGTTTGTGAAGAAATATTCCGTCCGCTGTTAAAAATATTTGAAAAAAAACGAACCACAGCCCGTGAAGCTGACTTTATTGCCGGAGATATAGCACAAATGAAGCTGGTGGAACCGGAAATATTTAAAAAGATTGAAGATTCCGGAATTTTAGATTTGGTACTGCAAGAAAAAATTAATCCGCGAATTCTGCGAGGCATTGACAGCGGCGTAGAATTTACTGCGGAAATTCTTTCGGATGTTAAAAAATTATTAAACGGCGAAAGTCCGGTTAAAAAATTCGAAACAACCAAAGATGTCTTGAAAAATACAAATCCCGGCGACGTGATTTCTGTCAAAGGAAAAATGTACATAAACAATAACGGAAAACTTGAGCGCTGGAATATGACAGAAGAAAAATTTAACGGGTTATTTCCTCTTGTTGACAGATTTTCAACATCGCAGGGAAGAGATGATTGTTATTTGATATCTGTTTTAAATAGTCTTTATTACAATCCTAAAACAAGAGGGAACTATTATAAAATGTTTGAACAAAAAGGTAACGACATTTTTGTGACAATTCCCGCATATGAAAATTACGGCGGTGCTGTTAAATTTACTGACGGCAAAATTCAACAGCCTTTCTACAGTTCCGATGCGGCTGTAAATGTTCAGATGATTGAACAAGCTTATGCAAGAACGTCATTTAGAGATGCTTGTCATATGAAAATCCCTAACAGCGAAGACCCGCTGGTATCTGACAATTTAGATTATTTGCAAAGAAGATTATTTGGAGGTAATCCGCAAAATACTCTTATAGAGCTGCTTGCCAATTTAAAATCCGGCGGAAAGTGTGTGATTCAATCAATAGATGACAAAACAAAAATCAAAAATTTTTTGGATAGTTTTGGTCAAAACCCGAGATATATTATTAACGAAACCTATCTGACCGGCCGCTCCAGCGGGCATGTGGTTTCTATTAAAGATTATGATGCTAAAAAACAGACAGTTACTATTATGGATCCTTGCTCTGCAGGCAAAGAAGAAAAAATTCCGTTGAACGATATGTTAAAAGATATCTATTCAATGATTGTGACACGCTTTATCTGATAAAGTTCAGACTCAATGTGCGTAACGGATAGAAATTAAACCCTGACTTTTTTGGTGCAATATCCGGCGGGCACGCTGCCGACTGGCGCTTATTGTATCAGCACCAAATCTCCGCGTTTAACCTCTTTTGCAAGTTTTTTTATAACTTCATTATCCATCCTGATACAGCCTAAAGAGGCATATTTGCCAAGGCTCTTCGGGTTGTTGTTGCCGTGGATAAATTCTCCGGTTTTTCCTCTTTTACCGGTTTCGGGGTCGACAGTTTCCAAAATTATAGCCCGCGGGCCGTAATCCCACGGTTTTTTATAACGTTTTGTCACTTTGGGCGCGTTTTTATAAGGATAAGATTCTACGTTTATAACCACCCTTAACCCCTTATCCGTCGGATATTTTTCTTTTCCGCTTGCAACAAGATAAGCGCACACAGGTTCGCCTTTGTCATTATATTTATATAAAACATTTTTTGACAAATCAACAACAATTGCGGCAAGCGTATCTTTTCCGCACAGTTTCAGTTTAGGGCTGGGCGCGTTTTTTAAGACAGGGATTGTATCAGTGCCTTTGGGTGATATTTCTATTTGTTTTAAAATCGAATCTTTAGTCAAAACCAGCGTGTCCTGCGGTGTGTCTAATGAATCTTTGTTTAAAACAAGAGTGTCTTTTTGATGAACAAATCTGTCCTCAGGCAAAGTCATACTGCCTGATTTTATACAGGAGGCTGCACTGCATATAGAGGCTGCGGCCAGTGTAATCCCAAGAGTCTTTTTTAGGTTAAAATTGTTTATTATCTTCATATTTGTTTTATAAAACCTGAATAAAATAATTTTTGCTACAAAAAATTTTTTTGTAAAATTTTATAACAATAAGTTGTAAATTACGACAAAAAAAACTTTGCAATGTATTTCATATAGTGTGTAGGTTGTGCTAAATTTAATTTAGTGCAACAAAAAAAGAGAGTTACACTTGTAACCCTCACCCCAACCCTCTCCCAGCGGGAGAGGGAGAATAATTAAGGTGAATTCAGTAGCCTCACCCCAGCCCTCTCCGGATGGAGAATAATTAAAAAGTAAGATGTGCTACTTCACAGATTTTCCAATGACTTAGACGCCCCCGCTACCTTCACCGCTCCTTTTACACTCTAAGACATTTAACAACCGTCAGGAGATTTTTAATGCAAATAAACCGTATAACCTCAGGTATTTATCAGCCAAAACAAAATATTAATAACAACAGCGGCAAAACAGCACAATCATACACAGAAAAAGATTTCACACCGGTAAAATATCCTTATGGCGCGTCTTATGTATCCTTTAAAGCAGGGGCGAATAAAGCACCCAAAAAAGTTGATGTAAATATTGAAACACAAAAATTGCTAAAACAGTTTGATGAAATTCTTGCCTCGGATTTAGAGCCGGAGGACTTCTTGCGCTTGTATGAAAGACAGGTTCTTTCACAGATGATTCAAAAAAAGAACAAAGCGCAGCGGCTTTTAAATGAGGCAACTGCCATAGCAGAATCAAAACATTTAACGGATTTGCAAAAAGCCGAAAAAATGCAGAGCCTTCAAAAAGAATTCAATACCCTTGAAAAAAACATGTTTAAGCTCAAACCCTTTGTTATGCCAAAGCCTGTTGCACCCGAGCTGGACAACGCTTTAATAAGAAGGTTCCAAACAGCAATAAAAGAAGGTAATTTCAATCTTGATAAGGTTTATCAGGATTATTACAGCGAACTTGCGGATATAAAAACAGTAAAAGAGCTTAATGAAAAATATCCTAAAATCGATACTCCGTCTGAAGCAGCCTTTGTTATAGCTGACAAAATAACTGATACCCTGACCCGTGATTTTTTTGAAGAGCTTGATAATTTAATGAAGACGAAAGATGAACAAAAGATTTATGTCTTTATTACGTCGGAAATCAAGGAAATTATAAATAACAGCACTAAAAATCCCCGGATGGTGTATAATCTTGTTGCGATTCCCTCGTCAATGAGAATCCTAGACAAATATGTAAACCTCAGAGACTCTGACAGTTTTAGCTCTGTGCCGCAGTTTCGTAAAAATAAAGTAATAAAAATTTCCGACAACGATTTAAAACTATTATCTGTCGACTATGACGATTTTGTTTTGTTTGTGATTAGAGAACAGTATTTAAACAACAAAAAGCCAAATGAGATAAAATACACAGGCAAAGATGTTACAATACCTGTTTCGTCGTTAAAAGAAAGCTATTATAAATTTGATAAAACCTCTGAAAAAGTTAAATCCATGATAAACAGCGCCAAATTAATTCAGACCGCCAAAAGGGATTATGAACACTTTGACAATGAAAAACTAAAAGAGTGCTTAAGCAGACAGGCAAGTTCAGAGGCAGGAAAGAACGATGAAATTTTTGAGCGTATTGTTGCATTTGACGCCTGCAATTTTGAAGATAAAGACAAAATTGCGCTGATAAGATTTTTACATCTGCTTGATTCATTGCAAGATAAAGATATTACGACAGAGGAGGTTTTAGACATAATAAAAAAAGAAAATCTCCGCCCCGTGGAAACAGAAAGGCTCAACGCATTAGAAAAAGCAAGAGTAGTGCAAGAGCTTAAACAACAGCAAAAAAAGAATCTTGAGCTTAACTATATAAAGTCAGAGTTCGACAATGCAATGAATATTTTATACAGAAATCAACTCGGCAGCCTTGCGGCAGCCTGTACAAAATACAGGCCGGAGGACACAACCCCAGAAACAATGGAAAAAGCAAAGTTCATTACTGATTTAATATCCCGGATAGATACTATCGGGCAAACCGCCGTGAAAAACACATTTAAAAACTGGGATACATACAATTATTATAAAGAAACAGATTCCCAAAATATAATGCTAAAACAGGCTGAAAACTATGCACGCAGTACTGACGGAACTGTTGATATAAACAAAGCCGGAATATATCTTGACAGTGCCGGAATTATACTAAATGTGCCCCAGAGTCTTGAATATACACCCGATAAAGAGATTGTTTCCGGAATAATTGAAAAATCGTATTCTCAGGAGAAAGCAATAGAATATTTGAGCAAATACAAGGAATATGACCAGCTTGATGCGTCGCAAAAATCGCACCTGCTTTCTTTTATCGACAAATTTAGCCCCAAAGATACCGTTGATAAATTTATCTTAAAAAACATTATTGAAAATGATTACATAAACACTGATACTGTTTCTAAAACAAAACTTAACGAAAATGACAGCGTAGATGTTACTATAACCTCATCGGCAAAACAGCAAATTTATGACAAATATATGTTCCCGCGCTGTGTGGATTTTATGACGGATTTTGAAAAAGCCATGACAACTGTTGCTTCTGAGCGCGGCAGTTCAGGGATAAAAAGAGTAACAAAAAATAACAAAGCCATTGAATACAAGATGGAATTAAAATTGATAAACCACGATGACAGACTGTTTGCCTCGCAAAAAGATTATTATTTTGATGTGTTTTCAGACAAAGGCCTGCACTAATTATCCGCCTTGGTTAACTTGATGTGACACTTTTTTTGGGGGGGGCTCTTGAAGTACTTAAATACCCCCTCTCCACCTCGGGGGAGCGAATTTGCCTTCTTTTGCCGAAATCTTTGATTTCGTGCAAAATGGCTTCACGTAATAATATTAATCTTTCTAGTTTTCTTGAAACTGTAAATAGTGAACGGACGGGTGAAACCCGGGGAGCGAGACACGAAGTGAGCAGAAGTGAAACGTCAGCGAACGACAGTGTCGAGCGAGAAGGAAATTCAAGACAGAGGGTTGGGGTGAGGGGGGCAAAGACTCTGCGCGCCCGCCAGGAGTCAGCAGGGTGCAATTTATTGCACCTAATCTTGTTAAAATAGTAAATTTTTATGAGAGCCGTAAGGTGGGCAAAGCTTAAATACCCCCTCTCCACCTCGGGGAGAGGGTTGGGGTGAGGGGGGCAAAGACTCTGCGCGTCCGCCAGGAGTCAGCAGTGTGCAATTTATTGCACCTAATCTTATTAAAATAGTAAATTTTTACGAGAGGTAGAACCAAGAACTCTAAAAAAACGATTAAGTATCGTTTTTTTAGAGGCAAGCTAAGTCAGAAGCGAAGCTTCTGCGTGCTGTATAAAGATTAAAAAATATGCACTAAAAAAGACTCCCGAAGGAGTCTAAAAAATTGCCGATGGCCACTCTGCCGAGCGGATTTTGTGCAGGCACGCCGCGGGCGCAGCCCCCAGTGCCTATGTGAACAAGGTTAATGGAGTGGAGAATTTTTAGAAATAAAAATTCGAAACGGAATACTAAACCTTGTGAACGCCAATAATCCAAGACTAAATATCATATTTTATGAGAGGTAGAACCAAGAACTCTAAAAAAACGATTAAGTATCGTTTTTTTAGAGGCAAGCTAAGTCAGAAGCGAAGCTTCTGCGTGCTGTATAAAGATTAAAAAATATGCACTAAAAAAGACTCCCG
>CALUQS010000033.1 GCA_944322975.1 Candidatus Gastranaerophilales bacterium | reverse complement strand
TCAAGCATCCAAATAGTTTTCAAAATTTCATTTTCGAGGCTTCCGTGTGTATAATTCATTGTTATTCCTTTTTTCATAATTATAGCGACTACTCCTATCGTAATATAAAAGTAAATAAATTAAAATATAAAAATACAAAATTTTCAGTATTTTTTTATTTTATTTTCTTACAGTTTTATTGTGTTATCTTTATCTTTGTTCAAATCCAGTTCTATTTTTTCATAACCGTCCCCGAGCCGTATCACGTTCTGGTTATCGATATTTGTGTCACCGGATTGTGTAAAATCTTCACTGTGTATAACAATTCCGCTTTTTGTGTTAACTACAGGATTGTTTAGTTTGCTGCAGCCGTATGCAACAACAGTTAGAGCACAGATTAAACAAATTAAAATATAATTTGAAAGTTTCATTACTGCTCCTTGTTCTATAACAAACACAAATAGCGGGAAATTACTTTTGGTGAATTTACTACTACTATTATAGCACATGTTTTGTAAATATCCATATTTTATAAAAAAAATCATAGTAAATATATCAATTATTTAACATAAATTCGCACACAGTCAGAATCTTTATACTGATATAAAGATTAGATAAAGAAATCAAGATTTAATAAAAATTTGCTTTATAATGTGTACAACGATAAGAAATTACATGGAGAATAAAGATGCACGCAGATTCTATTAAATACTTTTTAACACAGTTAGAAACAGCCGATAACAAAAGCAAAGCTGAAATTGAAAACATGCTTGTTAATGTAGGTTCAGCAGCTGTTCCTGTTCTTGTTGAACAATTGCAAACAGTTAAAGGTGCTGTTAGAGGTGTTGTTGCAATGACTTTAATCAGAATCGGCGAGCCTTCAGTTGATTGCCTTAAAAAAGTTGCCCGTGTCAACAAAGATTTTGAATGGGTTGCTAAGTATTTGATTTCTGAAATCGAAGGTGAATTGGCTGCATAATAATTATATAACTGGCCGAAAATACAAAGTTAAAAAAAGGATTGGACATATCAAAATGACAATCCTTTTTTGTTGCCTTCATTTATAGCCGCTTGTACTAACAAAAAATTAATTTTTAAGTTTTATTGCAAATATATAACAGATGAAATAAAACAGATTAAATTTATAAATGATTATGTTAACAGTGCATAATCCGGCAATACAAGCTTGTTTGTATCCGCAAACAAAAATATTTATACAATTAAATATAAAATATATTGAGGAATGTAATACATATTACCATATTTCTTGACTTTAAGTTTATCAGGCTATTAATATAGAGTATAAAGAAATAGTGAGGTCGCATGAAAAGTTCAACATTATACAGATCAAACCTTTCTAAAGAAAAAATGGCACTTTTAGAAGAATTAAAAGCTAAATCTCAAAACACTTCTATGGAAAGCCGTACCCCTGATGTTTACATCAGACCTTCCAAAGAAAAAGAACTTGATGTTTTATGGCAAAATTTTAAAGTAAACCAGAAAGATGAAAAATCACCCGGAGTTTATCTTATTACAGGTTTTGTTGCAGGGGCATTGAGCATGTTCTTGATGACAGCGTTATTGAGCTTTAGTTCTAACGCTATTAACGAGCGTAACAACGCTGATAGCCCAAAACTTGTTAAAAAAGTAAAAGCAGAAAAACAAAAACCTGCTAAGCTTTCAATTATCCCTGCTGATCAAGCAGTTGAAGAAGTTAAACCGGTTGCTCCTGAAACTTATACAGTTAAGTCGGGCGATACGTTAGCAGGTATTGTTGTCAGATTTTACGGCAAATATGACCCTTCCAAAATAACAAAAATTATGGAAGCAAATAATATGTCTAATCCAAATTCTTTATCAATCGGACAATCGTTGATAATTCCCATGGATTAATAAAAAATAAAATTTATGCTTAAAAACAAAACCGGTTAAATTAACCGGTTTTGTTTTTTTAAATTTGATAAATTTAGCGCAATTTTATACTCTTATATCAATCGGAGATTGAAGTTGAGCTGCGGTAATAGTTGAAGGGTCTTGCGGTGCCACAGCCATAGCTCCTTGTAAAAGCTGCATGGCAATAGCAGCCTGTTGTTTTTGAGCGCACAAAGCTTTAGCAGCCATCTGCATGCTTGCTGTTTGCGAAGCCATCTGTGAATTCATTGCACTTATTGCATCTGACATAATTAAAATCCTTTTTTTAAATGGGGTATATATTTTAATATAACATTTCTTGAAAGGATTTCTATTATACAAACGTTGTATTTTATTTCTTAAAACAGTCAATAACTGTTTTATAACAGAAAGTTTATTTGTGATAAAATTATTTCAAGAATCATAAGTAATTAAAGGGAAATAGAAATATGGTATCACAGGCAATTAGAGATAAATACGAAGTAGTTATAGGTCTTGAGGTTCATGCCCAGTTAAAAACAAAATCAAAGATTTTTGCGCCTGATTCTACAGAATTCGGTGCTGAACCCAATACGCATACAAGTACAATTACACTGGGTATGCCCGGTGTTCTTCCTGTTTTGAATAAGGAATGCGTGAATATGGGTATACTTCTGGGTTTGGCTCTCAATTGCGAAATTCCTTCAAGATGCAAATTTGACCGCAAACAGTATTTTTATCCCGATTTACCTAAAGGTTACCAGATTTCCCAGTACGATCAGCCTATTTGTGTAAACGGTTATATCAATATTAAAGGCAAGAAAATCGGTATCACCCGTGCCCACCTTGAAGAAGATGCCGGCAAACTTGTCCACGCAGGTGCTGACGGGCTGGCAGGGTCTTTGTATTCTCTTGTAGACCTTAACAGAGCCGGTACACCTCTTTTAGAGATTGTATCAGAACCTGATATGAGATCATCAGAAGAAGCCCGCGCCTATATGGAAGAATTACGAAATATCGTTCGCTATATCGGGGTTTGTGACGGCAACCTTGAAGAAGGTTAAATGAGATGAGACGCTAATGTGTCTGTTATGCCTAAAGGTTAGGACAAATTCGGTACACGTGCTGAAATTAAAAATATAAACAGCTTTTCTGCTTTGCAAAGAGCTATTGAATATGAAATTGACAGACAGATTGAAATAGTTGAAGACGGCGGCGAAGTTGATCAGGAAACAAGACTCTGGGACGACAACCAGAAAGTCACAAAAACAATGAGAAGCAAAGAAGACGCAAATGACTACCGCTACTTCCCCGAGCCTGATTTAGTGCCTGTTGAAATTTCAAGAGAATGGGTTGAAGAAATCAGACAAAAAATGCCGGAACTTCCGGAAGCTAAACGCAAAAGATACGAAAACTTAGGCTTAAGCGCATATGACGCCAATGTTATGGTAGAACAAATGGAAACAGCATTGTTCTATGACAGAGTGCTTGAACTGGGTGCAGATTACAGAATAGCAAACAACCTTCTTGTAGGTGATATCACAGCTTATTTAAAAGAGCATAATATAGATATAAATCAGACAAAATTAACACCGCAACATTTGGCTGAGCTTGTTAACCTTATTACAAAGGGTACAATTTCAAATAACATAGCTAAAAAAATCCTTCCCCAAATGCTGGAAAACGGCGCAAATCCTCAGGAGATAATTGAAAAAGAAGGTTTAAGCGTTATATCCGATGAGAGTGCAATAAAATCGCTTGTTGATAAAGTGATTGAAAACAATCCTGCGCAGGTTCAAGCCTATAAAAACGGTAAAACTAATTTGATGGGATTTTTTGTAGGTCAAATTATGAAAGAAACCAAAGGCAGAGCTAATCCGCAGGTTATTAACAAGCTTTTAAGCGAAGCATTGAACAAATAGTTTTTTACATTATTTTTTAAAAGTAAATGTTGACATTTTATAGACATTTGTCTATAATAATATTATGTTAAATGAAGACGAACATTTAAGTCAAAAACAAAAAACTTTTTTTGAGAATATCAAAAAAACATACGGTAAAGAACCTCTGCCGAGTTTTGAAAAAATTGCACAGACTTTCGGGTTTAAGCACAAAAACTCTGTCTGGCAGTATTTTAAAAAACTAAAAGAGTGTGAACTTATCAAAGAAAAAAACGGAAAATTCTTTGTAAATCCTGAATGTTTCGGTGCGATATTGTTTACCTCTTCTGTCAGAGCCGGCTTTGCTACTGTAGCAGAAGACTCTATCGAAAGGAGAGTTTCTTTAGACGAGGACTTTGACCTTGATAACCCGTCTGTATTTATGTTTACAGTCTCAGGGGATTCCATGGTCAACGCAGGTATTTTTGACGGTGACAAGGTGATAGTTAAAAAAACGCAGTATGCAAAAGATGGTGATATTGTTCTTGCATACATTGACAACGGTTATACGCTCAAAACCTACCGGCAAAAAGACGGTAAAATCTGGCTACAGCCCGAAAACCCTCAATATCCGAATATAATTCCTAAAGAAGTGCTCACTATTTTTGGTGTAGCAACAGGGATTGCACGACAGTTATAAATAAACTCTTAAACTCTAGATATCCTTCCTAATAAATTAAAAAGCGGAGAATTTTGCAGATAAATCTTTTGACGTGTCTCCGCTTTAATTTTCTTTTTTATTTTCCGTATCGTATAATTTTGTAGGTTTAAATATGACAGAAATAGCTCTTGTAGATTGTAATAATTTTTTTGTATCTTGCGAACAGCTCATGAATCCGGCGCTGGCCAACAAAGCTGTATGTGTGTTAAGCAACAATGACGGCTGTATTATTGCCCGGTCAAAAGAAGCCAAACAAATGGGAATCCCGATGGGGTATCCGTTATTTAAAGCACGAAAAGAATTTAAAAACGTTATATATATTTCACGCAATTTCGGGCTTTATCATGACATCTCAAAAAGAATTATATTAAAGTTAATGAGCTATACACCAGATGTTGAACAGTATTCCATAGATGAGGCTTTTCTGGATTTAACAGGTTTAAAAAAGCTTTATCGCTGTTCTTACGAAGAAATTATTGCAAAAATTAAAAGAGAAATAGAACAAGAAATCGGAGTTCCCGTGTCTATCGGACTTGCTCCGACAAAAACTCTTGCCAAACTTGCGTGTGAAACAGCGAAGAAAAATAACTCGTTTAACGGTTTGTGCAGAATCAGAATCAGGGATATTGACGAAATTTTGCGCCGTACTTATATAGAAGAAATCTGGGGAATCGGCAAGAATACCTCTGCGCTTTTTCATAAATACGGAATTCACAAATGCAGTGAAATTGTAAAACAAAACGAATTCTGGCTAAAAAAAATATGGGGCAAACGAGGGCTTGAACTAAAAATGGAGCTTAGCGGAATAAGCGCTTATCCTGTAAATTCAAAAATGGAACTGCCAAAATCTATTCAAAAAACAAGCGCTTTCAGTCATTTTACAAACGACAAAGAATACATAAAAGGCTCACTGCATTATCATTCTCATCAGGTGTGTTCAAAATTGAGAAAACTCGGTATGTTGACTGAGATTGTTTTTGTGATGCTGAGAACAAAAGATTTCAGAGTGTTTACAGAAAAAATGGTGCTGCCGGAGCCTACTGACAGTGAATTTTTAATAAACCAGCACGCAGATAAACTGCTGGATAAACTCTATGACCCGAATATTATATACAGATCCTCGGGAATATATGCTGATAAACTTTCCGAAAAATCAGCCTCTCAGCTGTTTTTATTTGAAGACGAAAAAACTAAGAAAGCAAAAAAAATTGCGCAGGTGTGGGATAATCTTGAGTCAAAATTCGGACGAGGGTGTTTTCAGGTAGGTACAATACAGGACCCTCAGGCAGAAAGCAAAGAACACGGACAAAACTATTTTTCTTAATTTTCAACATAGTATAATATAAATCATGAAACCAAAACTTTTAGATACTTTAAATAAAAAGAAGATATTCAAACTTGTCCTCGGACTCGGCAACAGGCATTTTGAAGAGATAGAAAATCTTGTTACGATTTATGCTATTGCCGGAGCTGATATGTTTGATATAAATCCGTCAAAAGAAGCTGTAGAAGCTGTTATGAGAGGGGTTAAAAAATCCGGCAAAACTCCTGATGATTTTTATTATTCAATAAGCATGGGGCTTTCCGGAGATAAACATATACAAAAATGTTATATTGACAAAAGCAAATGCAAAAACTGCGGAAAATGTGCAAAAAAATGTCCGCAAAATGCTATTGTGCCAGACAAAAACTGTTATAAAGTAATAACCCAAAACTGTATTGGCTGCCAGAAATGCGATGATTGCAAAGCTATTTCTTTTACGGAAAGCGAATATGATGTAGAAAAAATAGTGAAAATAGCAAAAAAATACAAACTCGATTGTATAGAAATTCACCTCTCCACAAAAAAAATTCCCGATAAGGAAATAAAATATGTTATAGAAAATTTTGAAGGTGCTCTTAGCTTGTGTTTAGACAGAAAATTTTACAGCAATGAAAGGGTGAAAAAACTTGTAACAAAAGTAATAAAGTGGAAGGGTGATGCCAATTTTATTATACAGGCTGACGGTGTGCCGATGTCAGGAGGTGACAATACTTTTAATTCAACATTGCAGGCGGTTGCAATGGCTCATCTTGTTCAGCCCTACGGCGCATACATTTTTATGTCGGGCGGTACAAACGCAAAAACAGCTGAGTTAGCAAAATTATGTTCTCTAAGATATAATGGTATCAGCATTGGTTCTTACGCAAGAAAAATTGTTAAGGATAGAAGTTTGACAGATGCGCTTTCTCAGGCGCAAAAACTTATTGAAGTTTGCAGAAATGATTAATCAAGTTAAAAGTTTTTTAAAAAGATATAACCTTATGTCACCTGAAAAGACTTTTGTTGTCGGGTTTTCAGGCGGATATGATTCCATGTGCATGTTAGATTTGCTGAATAAAATTGCGCAAAAAACAGGTTTTAAACTCATTGCCCTGCATCTAAACCATAACTGGCGCGGCAGAGAAGCTGAAATTGAACAGGAAAACTGTCAAAAATACTGTGCAGAAAATAATATAAAATTATATTGCGAAACTCTTGCCCAGGGCTTGCCCAAAACAGAAACCGTTGCACGAGAAAAAAGACAGGAATTTTTTAAAAAATGCTATAAAAAATTCAACGCAGACGGGATATTTCTTGCCCACACAAAATCAGATAATACCGAAACCATTCTTTACCGGTTGTCTAAAGGTACAGGTGTTAAAGGACTTTGCGGAATCTTAGAGACTTCAAAACTGGATGATTGCAATGTTTTTCGCCCGTTGATGAATTTTTCTCGCAAAGATATTGTGAAATACTGCACCGTCAACAAACTTGTGCCAAACAACGATTCCAGCAACTTTGATACAAAGTATGCGCGTAATTTTATCAGACACCAAATTATTTCAGAACTTAAAACAATTAACCCTAAAATAGATGATGTCATTTTAAACCTTTCGCGCATTGCTATTTCCGAACAGAATATTGTAAAAGAGTATCTTTCAAAAATAAAAAAAGATGTTGTAAAAGACGGTTATTTTATTACACAAAAATTTATTGAACTTTCAAAAGACGTACAAAATAAATTCATCCTTGATTTTCTGGTTGAACAAAATCTGGATTACGATTCCAAAAAAGTGGAAGAAATCTATGACTTTATAAATAAAAGTGCAAAATATAAATCAGGCAAAACATTGTCTTTGACAAAAAATTTGTGGTTGTTTGTTTCAAAAGAAAAAATTTGCACAATACAAGATTTAGAACCGGAAAAAATAACAGAAGAAGTAAAAATAAACGGCTGCGGAGAATATAAATTCCACAACAAAATATTTAAAATAGAAAAGTACAAAGAAGACAAAATGCCCTCCTTCCCTAAAGAAAATGATTTTAAAGCATATGTGTATTTGAATAATTTGGATAATCTTACTTTAAGAACCAGAATCCACGGCGATGTTATTCAGCCCTTTGGTATGCAGGGAACAATGAAACTCAAAAAATTGTTTATAAACAAGGGCATAGAAAAATTTAAAAGAAATGATATTATACTCTTATGCAACGAACATGAAGTGCTGTGGGCTGCGGGCGTCTGCCTGAGTGAAAAATTAAGGGCAAAAACGTTTCCTGCCTATGTACTGAAAATAGAATAACAGGTGCAAAACAATGCTCGACAGAAAAATTGAAGATTTAAAAATTTTATTTACACAGGAACAGATTGAACAAAAGACAAAAGAACTTGCTGATGAAATCAATAAAGATTTCGGCACGAAAAATGAACTGGTTTTAATTTGTGTGTTAAAAGGTTCGACTATGTTTTGCTGCAATCTTGCAAAATATCTAAAAATGCCTGTAGAAATGGAATTTATAAGGGTATCAAGCTACGGCAACGCGAAAACTTCATCAGGCAATGTACAGGCAATTGATTTAACCCTGCCTAATCTTGAGGACAAAAATGTACTAATAGTTGAAGATATTATTGATACCGGCTGTACCATGGAGTTTTTAATAAACATCCTTTGCCGGACACACAAACCTAAAAAACTCAAAGTTGTAACGTTTTTAAATAAAAAAATGGCGCGCAAAGTTGACATAGAACCTGATTATTACGGTTTTGTCATTGATGACAAGTTTGTGGTCGGGTACGGACTTGATTACGAAGGTTATATGCGCAATCTTCCTTATATCGGCTATTTTGAATGATTTTTATTCAACAGAGGGGTGGCTGCTGTCGGTTTGTGTCACAAGCCTGTTTTCACCTGAGCATTTTACATAGATGTAATCTTCTGCAATTAATGTATCGATTTGTTCTAAAACCTCAATCAGATTTTCTTTTAGTGCTCTGTATATTCTTAATTTTGTTTCTTTGTCCATTATTTTATTATTTTCTCCATAAATCTAATTATACATTTTACGTATTATCAGTCCGTATATTTAATAAAAGTTTACGTATAGATTGTACATATGAAAGATTTGTTTTATGAGAAACTTGGTAAAAATATAAAAAGATATAGAGAATCAGCTAAGATAACTCAACAAATGCTTGCGGATAAGGTCGGCAAATCTCTTAACTTTATTGGGAAGATTGAGGTGAATTATTCCCGTCCTTCGCTGGATACAGTTATTGATATAGCCGCTGCATTGGATATCAGCGTTTCTGAATTAACAAAATTTGATAAATAAAACTTATCTCTAACGCTTTAGACAATTAATATACGGTTATATAAGCTTATTACATAAAAATTTATAACTGTATCAATTATAAAAATAAATTATGGATTACAACCATTTTTACGAACAATTAGGCAAAAAAATAAAATATTTGCGAGAACAAACAGGTTTGTCTCAGGAAAAATTTGCTGAAAAAGCAGGCATTAGTCAGGATTATCTTGGAAAAATTGAAGTTTGTATAAATAAACCCGGATTGATAACAGTATTAAAAATAGCCGATGCATTGGATATCAGCGTTTCCGAGTTAACAAAATTTGATGAATAAAATTGGCTTGTATAATTAATTTATACTGTCAGGTTTGCCAATTCTTAAATTAACAGCAAACAGGAATAAAAACACAGGCAATAACTGTAAAATCAGTCTGTCCATAGAATTTTGCGTCAGCCACGTTATATCATGAGGCGAAAACAGATAAACGCAAAAATATCCGGCAGCAATTAAAACAAAAACTATCATCGAAATTTTAAACGGTGTTTTGTTTATATCTTTTAGTTTAAATCCTTTAATGCAAAGCAGTGAAAGCACAATCAGAAGCGGAAATTTTAAGAAAAACATTCTGACAAAAGTTTTTAATATAACAACATACCTGCTAAAATCAAGCGCAAAGTTGTATGTCTTTAAGGCTACAAATCCTGCAATAAGGTCATTTGCGGCGTGTGACATATTTTTATATAAAACAATTAAAACAATCGGAACCAGTGCAGTGAGTGCAACAAGTCCTGTTTTTTTGAAGTTTTTTATACTTAAAAAGTAGCCGGCTGCACAAACCAGATACAGCGTAAAAAACAACAAACCTTCATTTTTCGTCCACGCGCTTAAAGCGGCAAACAAAACAGAAAGCACAATGTAAGAAAATCTTTCTTTTCTGAAATACAAAAACAAACATACTATCGTACACAAATACATATATGCCAGCGGTATGTCTGCGCACTGGGAAGCCCCGTTAACAAGGAATATATCAAGTATCATAAAAACAGAGGTCACAACAATTGCAGCTTTTTCGCTCTTAAAATACGTAATTGCCTGATACAAAAGGTACACAAGCCCGAAAGTAAAAAACAGACCGACTGTCGCATTTATGGCAAAATTTTCCGCCCCTGCGTAACTCCATAGCCTTGCGATAGAAGCAGGAATCATCATGGGGTAATCGTTATGCGACATAAAATGAGGAAGCGAAAAAACATTCTGCCACAGGGGGTTGTTTAAAAACAGAAATTCCGCTTTTATGTTCCAAATTCTGAAACCGTCCCAGCTGCCCATCGGATTGTTTATAAAATATTTAAAATAAATCAAAACAGCATACAAATTCAAAAGATAAAACCAGTTAGAGAGTTTTTTAAACTTATGTTTGCTCAAATCGGGTTTTTCTTCATTGTAATAAAGCAGCGCAAGTATAACAACAAGCACAAGTTCAAACCACTTAAAACAATCAAAACTGTTTATATGCAAACACAAAAACAAAAAATATAATATTGAATTTATACCGAACCCGAGCGGGATTGCAAATAACAGACGGAATCTTAACTCCATCTCTCTTTCTATTATTGACACTGCAAAGTATCCGCTAAAGAGCGTAACGAGTAATCCGAGTATAAAACCTAGCAATGAGCCTGTCATTATTCTTCTATCCTTTTAAATATATATGTTTTGTTGTTAACTTTTTTGAAAATTTTAAACCCTTCAGGCACTGTCACTTTTGGAGGCGTGTTTTCATAAGCGCCTATGACATAGTTTTCGAGCTTATCATTTTTTAAAACCGACGGAACTATTGCATACTGTGCAATATAAAAATTCTTTATAGACTCTTCCATATCAAAAACACTGTTCTGGGGTGTGTCCGACACAAAACCGACCTTGCCTTCGTCTTGAAAATCCTTAATGTTTTTAACGGAATTTTTAATATCATTTACCTGAGAATAAAAACTGTTCTGCCCGATATAATCGACAAAAAGCATAGTAAACGGAACCTGAACAATCAAAAACAGGTATTTTAAATTCCATAAAATAATCAGCAGAAAAATTACCCGAAAAATAAATCTGTCAGGGATTTTATGAAGTTTGTATATCATAACCATAACCTTTCGAGAGTTTTTTCAATCTGTGTTTCAAGTTCAATAAGATTGTTGTTGTTTTCAATTATAAAATCGGCAAGATTTCTTTTTTCCTCCTGCGAAACCTGTGCATTTATACGCTCAAGTGCATGCTCAAGAGGATAACCTCTGCGTGTCATCAAACGTTGAAGACGAATCTTTTTATCTGCACAAACAAGAATCGTTCTGTCAAAAAGATTCTGCATATTTTCTTCAAAAAGCAAAGGAACAGATGCAACAACGATTTCATCGTTTTCGTGTTCGTCAAAAAATTCAAGTATCTTTTTTTCAACAAGCGGGTGCAATATATCCTCTAAAGCCTCCATTTTTTCAGGGTCAGCAAAAACAATCAGCCCAATCTTGTGGCGTCCGAGTCTGCCGTCTTCAAGAAAAATATCCTGATTTGGAAAAAGTGCTTTGACCTTTTCAATGACTTCTTCATTGTTATCCATTAATCTATGACAAATCCAGTCCGCATCAATGACAGGGA
>CALUQS010000032.1 GCA_944322975.1 Candidatus Gastranaerophilales bacterium | reverse complement strand
GGCAATTATTTTTATCGTCTATACTTTATATATATACGAGGATAAAAAATTAGAGACGAGAAATCTACCACACACGAGGAATCACACAATTTTTAAGACCGAAAGGTCTTTTTTTTTGCTATTTATTTCAATTTATTTATCCGGCAGAAATTTGGTGCAATAAATTATACCCTGCTGACCAGGGTACAAGCGATGTAGCGCTCAGACAACATATTAATGTTTTATTGCTTTTTTAAATTCTTCAACATCCTCACTGGTGTCAATACCAATCGGGTTGATATTTACAACGGAAGTTATAATTTTCATTCCTGATTGCAGGGCACGCAATTGTTCCAAACTTTCCGTTTTTTCAAGCATAGTCTGATTAAGCGATGTCATTTTAAAAAGAGCCTCTCTTTTATAACCGTAAAGCCCTATATGTCCGTAAAAGACAGCTTCCCCAAGGTTTCTTTCATAAGGAATTTTGGAGCGTGAAAAATACATTGCAAAATTATTGTTGTCGATAACACATTTTACAAGGTTAGGGTTTTCAATTTCTTCTTTGTCTGTAATCACTCTTAAAAGAGTAGCAATATCAGCATTTACAGATGTTTTCAATGCTGTTATAACCCCGTCTATAGCCTCAGGGGTAATCATTGGTTCATCGCCCTGCAAGTTTATAATATACTCAAAATCTTTGTGCCGCCCGGCTACTTCTGCTATTCTGTCAGAACCGCATTTGTGTTCGGGGTCTGTCATTTCAACATTTCCGCCAAATGCTTTTACACAGTCATATATTTTTTCGTGATCCGTTGCAACAATCACCGTATCAGCTTGTTTTACGGCAGCCGCTTTTTCGTAAACCCATTGAATAATAGGCTTTCCGTCAACTTCAATTAGCGGTTTTGCATGCAATCTTGTTGATGCATATCTTGAGGGTATTATAATTGCTGTTTTTGTCATTATATTTTCTCTTTCGTATTTTATTTGCGATTCTGATATAATTATATTACAAAACAACGGGAGCGGTAAAAGTTGGCAATTTTTTCTGATAATGAGAACATTCAAAAAACATTAAAAACAGATAATAAAAAAAGCGAAAACCTTGATTCAAAAGAAATAAACTATGACAGAGCGTTTGAAAACAACATACGCCCTCAAACTCTTGATGAATATATAGGACAGACCGCACTAAAAAGCACGTTAAAAATCTCCATCAAGGCCGCCCAAAAAAGGAACAAACAAATAGACCATATGTTGTTTTACGGGCCACCGGGACTTGGAAAAACGACTCTTGCCTCGGTAATTGCAAACGAGTTAAAAACAAAAATAAAAATCACCTCTGCACCGGCACTGGAACGCCCGAGAGACATAATAGGCATACTGATGTCTCTTAAAAACGGCGAAATTCTTTTTATAGACGAAATACACCGGTTGAATAAAGTTACGGAAGAAATTTTGTATCCGGCAATGGAAGACTTTTTTCTTGATATGACAACAGGCAAAGCGCAAACCGTAAAAACACTGCGGGTTCCGCTGCCTAAATTTACCCTCATCGGTGCAACAACAAAAGCCGGAGCCCTGTCAGGGCCATTGAGAGACAGATTCGGAATAATCCACAGATTACAGTTTTATACGATAGAGGAACTTTCTCAGGTTATAACAAGAACTGCCGGAATCCTCGAAATTGATATTGATGAAGAAGGGGCAAAAACCATTGCAAGCCGCTCGAGGGGAACTCCGAGAATTGCTAACAGGCTTGTAAAAAGGGTGGCTGATTATGCGCTTGTAAAAGCAGACTCTAAAATTACAAAACAAATTGCAATAGAAGCGCTCGACAATTTACATATTGATGAAAGCGGACTCGACTCTACAGACAGGGAAATGATGAAACTTATAATAGAAAAATATGACGGGGGGCCTGTCGGGCTGGAAACTATTGCGGCTGCTTTAGGGGAAGACTCAAGAACAATAGAAGACGTCTATGAACCTTATCTTTTGCAAGAAGGGTATATTCAAAGAACACCCAGAGGCAGAAGGGTGTCTCCCGAAGGTTACAGACAGCTCGGTTACAAAGTCCCTTCAAACGAAACAGGACAGCAAAGCCTTTTTTAGTTTTTGATGTTTTTTGTCAATAGCTGCGGTCGTAGAGTATCATTTCAGCAAGTTTTTTGCTGTTAAAAAATTTACAAAGAATTTAGCGGAATATCAAGTTCTCCGTCAGTAAGCTTTTTTATGTTTTCCAAAATTTCGTAAGGGTAGTATTCAAAACCGGAGATTTCTTTATTTCTGTTTAACTCTTCAATTTTTCTCAAATATTTAGGCAGATTCTGTTTCATTTCGGGGTGCAGTTTATACCAGAATTTGAGAGTTTTATCTTTTTGAGCTTTTTTACAGCTTTTGCACATTATTATTTTTCGTCCTTTTTGTTGCGACAGTGTATTAAAATCACTTTTGGGAATTTTTACATCAAGGTCTTTTACTGTTGCAACGGAATTTTTAAATATATCCTGAGCAATAACTTTTATGGGACTGCCGACTTTTTCACATACAGATTCATCCGGAAAAAGAATTGCCTGTAATCCGTAGCATTCTTTGATTTTCTTTATAAGTTTTTGAGTAAGTATATATTTGTTGTTGCTGCTGTCATGCAACGCGCCTATAGTATCTTTAAGGGTTGTTTGATACTCTTTAAAGTCAAATTTTTTATCTTTATCCATATAGAAAAACATATTCTGACATTTTTCTATATATGCATTTATAAGACTCTGATTATATTCATCATAGTTGTTAATGTTAGCTCTGGAGGCAGCAATTGACGCACAGTTAAGAAGTTCTTCTTTTAACTGTTCATATTTGTTTCTGCGTAAAATATTCAATATATCGGATTCCGCAGCCGTAGGCAGTTTGAGCAGGAGTTCTTTAAACTCATCAACCAGCGGCTGATATTTTGGTCTTATGATACTTTTGTTGTCATCAAAAATTTGTGCAATATCATACATTGATGAAGTATTTTTTATTTTTTCAAACAATTTACATCTGTCTTCATGGGTTATTGTTTCCTGTCCGCATGTGTAACAGGGGACTCCGCTGTGTTGTGCAGGTTCAAAATTTACATCGCGGTTTTTGGTTACACCCGTGATTGTCGAAAGCTGCTTTAGCAACACATCATTATCGTCAGGGTTTATTTTGGAATGCGAAGTATCTCTTACAAAATTAGCAAGAACTATCGGATAAGCCTTATTGCTGTTTAATTTGCCGTTTAGTGCAGCTATTGCAAGTTCCTGAATGTGCTTGTAGTAATTGTTTATCTCCTGCGTATCTTTTAAATCGTATAGATATTTTTGTTCGCTGCTGCAATGTTCACATTTTAAAATCATATTAAACACTGAGCCTTTTTCTGCGTTTTTGCTGTTGTGGACTTTGTGTATATCGGATTTTGCATAATGCAGCAAGTTCCTTAACACATTTTTTGCAGCAGAATCAGAATCTGACAAACCGTTATATTTTTTTGTAAACAACAACTCCATAGTGCAATCTTTTTTTAACTGCTGCGATAAATCTTTATAAATATCTTCTTTGTGTTCTGTTTTTAATAAACCGGTTGTATTTTTTAAGGAAAAATTGATGTATTTTAAAAGCGCCTCTCTGTTTTTATTTTTATAGCAATAATTTATATCTGCCAGACAATCGGTCAGGAGCTTTTTGTCGTGAGGAACCAGCGGATAACCGGTAAGAATGTTTACGAGTATTTCGTTTGTTTTTTCTGCTGATAAAGCTGTTTTTTTAGCATAAACCTGCCCGAGGGAGTCTATAAACTGTTCAATTTGAGGGTTATGCAGTTTGTAAAACATTAATTTGGAATCTTTTATAATGCCTTTTAAGTCAGACGGAATGCAGGAGGAGTATTTTTCCAAAAAGTTACAAAACTCTTCCGGCGTATTTACTCGGTCAGCGAGTTTCATTGCCTGCTGAAATTCACGCTCTGACAACATTTTTGTACCGCATAACGGACAGTGAATGTTATCCAGCGATTTTAGCTCGCCAATAAAGGCAATAGTATCTATGCCTTCCAAATTTATCGGCTTATAGGTATACAGCGATTTACCATAGTCTTTGTCTGTTATATTTTCTTTTCTAACTTCTACACTACCTGAAAAATTATGATTAACCGATGTATTACCGTTGATTCTGTTGTTAAAATCATTCGGTATTCTCATACATCCTTAAAAACATTTTTCAAAACAAAATTGCTAATTTTCTTTAACAAATTCAAAAATTTTTACATCCCGTTTTTGCGAATTATATGTTTTAACCACCCGAAGATTAGCAGCAAATATGTTTTCGAGGTTTTTTAATATCTTTGTATACAACAGCGCATACCGTGCATTTTTTTTTTTTTTTTTTAAGTTTTGTTTATCAATATTAACACCGTTTAACATGGGGATATACATGTTATCGGGAATTATATAAATGTTATAATTTTCAACCAGATAAAGCCTTTGCCCTTTTTTCATTTTATCGATATAAGAGGTTTTAAAGTAATCACAAAGAGCCTTTGGAGGCTGCGGGGTTTCCAAAAACTTTTGAAGTTTCAATGTGCTTTTGTCTTTGCTTTTATATTCCTCCTCCGTAAGGTTAAAGGTTTCTTTCATTAAACGGGCATTGCTCATAAGCAGAAGTTCTTCGCCTCTGTAATCAACAACCTGTGCGTTGTCAAAATATTTGTACAAAAACCTGCCAAAATAAGGCATAACTATAATGTCTCCGTTTTTTGCACCGGCCTGTTTCAGTGCTTGCGCGCTGTAATAATGAAAAGACGAATTTCTTTTAAGCGGAGAATCCTTATAAAACAAAAAACTGAATAACGATATACAAACAAGCATGCCGGCAGTAATATAACCCGATTTTTCTTTTTTTATTCCTGCAATTCCATACGCCGGTAGTGTGAGCAAACATAAATGCACAAGCATTGTATATCTTGTTAAAAGAGGAATAATATGCATTTGAGCCAGTGCAATAAGTGTTGCAACAAAAAACACAGATACCGTTAAAATCATCAACGCGTTTTGGTTTTTATCTTTAATAACTCTGTAAACTCCGTATATCGCAACAGAAACAAATACAACGACGTAAAACAAAAATCCGCCGGACCCGAGTGTTTTGTGCATCGCTGAAATATTATAGTTAACAGGGTTGTTTGAAAGATTGACAAGAGCAGGAGTGAAAAAGTTCTGTATAAGAGTAAACAAAAAACTTAAATCAAAATGGAATAAATCAAAAAGGGTGCAAATACCCTTGTTTACCCCAAATAAAGTTTTTAGCTGAAAGTAAAAATACGGCAGATAAACAATCGCTGTTGCGGCAAAAGAATAAAAATAATTTTTCAGATTTTCTTTGTCAGCTGTCTTTTTTACCGCCATAAACCCTATCCCTGCTAAAAATTCAGCAAAGACAAAACATATCCCCGCATTAAATGTGTATATAATTAAAGTATTAATTAACAAAAGATAAAGAGCATTTTTTATATTGGAATTTCTTATAAGCTTTAAGAAAAAATATAAGCTAAAAAAGCCCAGTACAGGCAAAACAGAATAAAACTTAAGTTCCTGAGCGTAATATATCTCAAGCGCGCTAAAAGTGTTAAATATAGAGAAAATGACAGCGGTTCTTGTATCAAAAAGTCTTTTGCATACAAAATATCCTGCCGGAATACTTAATGAAGAAAAAATTACCGGCAAAAGTATCAGGCTCCAATCAGCAGTGCCTGTTATTTTTATCCAGAAATGAAGGATTATAAAAAACAGCGGGGCATGTAAATCCGTAAGAAAAACTGTTTTAAGAATTTGTATTACACCGGAGTTTGAGGCAATATCAAAACAATACAACTCATCTATCCACAACGCTGCCTCGCCAATGTTCACAAGCCGTAAACAAAGCC
Organism: Candidatus Gastranaerophilales bacterium; assembly: GCA_944322975.1. Taxonomy (GTDB): domain Bacteria; phylum Cyanobacteriota; class Vampirovibrionia; order Gastranaerophilales; family Gastranaerophilaceae; genus Limenecus. Next base: position 359 of record CALUQS010000032.1, on the reverse strand, counting down.
CGGCCAATGTGAGCACAGTTAAAAATACAAAAAGTTTTTTCTCCGTTTTCATAAGTTTAATTATATCAAAAAACACAATACCTGATTGACTTGTTTTGAACAAAAAAACAGAAATAATTGAACTTGTATAAACTTTTGTAAATTTTTTGAAATTTGAAATAAAATCTTAAATATACCTGTTGACGAGCAATTTTGTTTAATATAAGGTTATTATTACACTAGTTGGATGTGCGCATAAATGTGTGCGCTTTTAATAAAAGTTAAAAAGCCCCATCACATAAGCGTACCCCGGCAATTTACAAACAAACATAATCACTAAATGCAAAGGAAGTATAACAAATGAGTACAGCTCAAAGACA
>CALUQS010000031.1 GCA_944322975.1 Candidatus Gastranaerophilales bacterium | reverse complement strand
CCGCGTCTCATAATTCTGTTAATAAATTTAGAAACATCTACGCTGTTATAAATAGGGTCAGCTGAAGGAACTCTTCTTTCAGGTTTAGATCTTCTAGACATTATTTCTTACCTCCTTTAGCTTTCTTGGCACCATATTTAGAACGGCTTTGTTCTCTGTTAGCAACACCTGCTGTATCTAAAGTACCGCGAACAATGTGATATCTTACACCAGGAAGGTCTTTAACCCTTCCGCCTCTTATAAGAACAACACTGTGTTCCTGAAGATTGTGTCCGATACCCGGGATATAAGAAGTAACTTCAAATCCGTTAGTAAGTCTGACTCTGGCAACCTTTCTCAATGCAGAGTTTGGTTTTTTAGGGGTTGTTGTGTAAACCCTGGTACAAACGCCTCGTCTTTGTGGACATTCCATAAGAGCCGGCGATTTGGTTTTGTCTGTTAGCTTTTTACGTTCTGAACGTACAAGCTGGTTAATTGTAGGCATAACTTTTTCTCCTTTTACCTTTCTATACGTTTTACGGTAAAACTTTTATTTTGCAGTTGCAATACAAACTAAATACATTCAGCCAGTAGTAACAAATCCAATCTAAAAGTTCATTTACCACCCTGAGCCGTCAAATCCGGCAAGAAAATTTCGACTAGGGTAGCTTCATGCTAGAACGAACATGGTTTTATGTCAATAAAATAAGTATTTTTATTAACTTTCGTGAACCGTAAATCGTGAGCAGTGATTTTATCATCGATTCACGACTCACGATTCACGATTCACGGCTCACGAGTTTTTCCCCATGTATTGTTTTAAGTTTTTTTAGTGTATAATTGACTCTTGTAAGGGGCTAATTGTTCCGTTTTATAATAAGCACAAGGAATTTTTATTTGAAACAATCGAGATTGACAATAGCAATATTCATTTCACTGGCTCTCGGAATAATTGTCGGATGGGCATTTCCGTCTTTTGCAATCAGAACGCACGTTCTTGCTGAAGTTTTCTTAAGAATGGTTAAAATGATTATTGCTCCGCTGCTTTTCGCAACTCTGGTTGTAGGTATAGCCGGTCATGGAGACGTTAAAAGTCTTGGCAGACTAGGGATTAAAACCGTAGCATATTTTGAAGTTGTAACAACTTTTGCTCTTATAATCGGGCTGGGGTTTGCAAATCTTTTTAAACCGGGAGAAGGCATGGTAAGTGTCGCTTCACAGCATATCGGGCTGGGAGAAATCGCAAGAATGGCTTCTTCTACACACCATAACTCTTTTGGAGAAATGTTTTTAGGACTTTTCCCAACCAGTATTTTTCAAGCTATGTCTGACGGAAATTTATTACAAATAGTTGTGTTCTGTATATTTTTTGCACTTGCAATATGTGCTGTCGGGAAAAAAGCACAGCCGGTTGTAGATATTCTTAATTCCGTTTCCACAATAATGTTTAAGTTTACGGAATACGTAATGATTTTTGCTCCAGTAGGTATTTTCGGAGCTATCGCATATACTGTAGGCTCTAACGGAATAGAAATTTTGTTTAACTATGGAAAAATAATTATTTCTCTGTATGTTGCTCTTGCTGTATTTGTACTTATTGTATTATTCATTGTATGCAGAATTGTCCATATATCCTTCAGAAGCCTGATAAAAGCGATACAAGAACCTGCTTTATTAACTTTTACTACTGCAAGTTCAGAAGCAGCTCTTCCAAAAGCTATGTCAATTATGGAAAAATTTGGAGTACCGAAATCCATCGTAAGTTTTGTAATGCCTACAGGCTATACGTTTAATCTTGACGGTTCTACTTTATACCTGGCAATGGCAGTTCTTTTTTCAACCCAGCTTGTCGGAATTAATTTATCACTTGAACAACAGCTTGTTATTATGTTTGCATTAATGTTGACTTCTAAAGGAGTAGCCGGTGTTCCAAGAGCTTCACTAATCGTTCTTGCCGGGACTTTAACCAGTTTCAACATCCCGATATTAGGGGTTGCAATATTGCTCGGTATAGACCAGATACTTGATATGGGAAGAACTACCGTTAACCTGATTGGTAACTGCGTAGCTACAGTTGTTATTGCAAGATGGGAAAATGCTTTCGATTATAATAAAATGCACGAATTTATTAAAATGAAAAATATAAGAACAAATACCTTCGGCAAAACCGAAAGTAATGTAAGCTTCCAAAAAGATTTTACAGCATAATTTTGATTAAGGATTTAAGAAAGGGTGATAAAAAATGGAATACAAAGAGACCTTGAATCTTCCTCAAACGACTCTTGAAATGAGAGCAAATGCAACAAAAAAGGAACCGGAAACACAAAAATTTTGGGAAGAAATGAATGTATACGAAAAAAATCTAGCTCAAAGAGATAAAGCTAATAAATTTGTACTCCATGACGGTCCGCCTTATTTGAGCTCCGAAAAAATCCATGTCGGAACTGCATTAAATAAAATTCTCAAAGATATTTTAATCAAATATAAATCTATGAGAGGTTTATATGCACCTTATGTACCGGGTTATGACGGACACGGACTTCCTATTGAAAATGCTGTAGTTAAGAATATTAAGGGCGGAAGAGAGGCTCTTACTCCGGCAGAACTAAGAGCAAAATGCAGAGAGTTTGCACATAAGAATCTCAAAGGTCAGGAAGCCGAGTTTAAGCGTCTCGGAGTATGGGGAGATTGGAAACATCCTTATTTAACAATAAATCCGGATTTTGAAGCCGAACAGGTAAGAGTTTTCGGGGAAATGTATAAAAAAGGATATATTGAAAAAGGGCTTAAACCTGTTTATTGGTGTGCTTCCTGCGAGACAGCACTTGCTGAAGCAGAAGTCGAATATGCTGACCATACTTCAACTTCAATTTATGTAAGGTTTAAATTCACTCCGGAATCTGTTGAAAAAATTAACAAACTGGTTGATACCAAAGGTAAAGATGTCTATGCGGTAATCTGGACAACTACTCCATGGACAATTCCGTCAAACCTTGCTATTTGTCTTAATGCAAGATTTGAATATTCTCTTGTTAACTATTTCGGAGATATTCTGGTTATTGCAACTGATCTTGTCGATGCATTTGTTAAAGACAATGAGTTTGAAGAAAAAGACATTAAAATTTTAGGCTCTGTCAAAGGCAGCGACCTTGAAGGTTTGAGAACAGTTCATCCGCTTTATGACAGATACTCCCCGATACTGTTGGGCGACCATGTTACATTAGACGCCGGTACCGGCTGTGTTCATACAGCACCTGGACATGGTCTTGAAGACTGGGAAGTCTGCCAGAAATACAATATCGATGTGCTTTCTCCGCTTGATGCCAAAGGATACTGGACAGATGAAGTGCCGGATATGAAAGATATCTATTATGAAGAAGGCAATGACATTGTCATACAAAGACTCGATAAAGCAGGCGCATTGCTTTCGCACAAAGAAATTACGCACAGCTACCCGCACTGCTGGAGATGTAAACACCCGGTTATCTACAGAGCCACACCTCAATGGTTTGTAAAAGTAGATAAGTTCAGAGATAAGGCGCTGGAAGAAATCCACAATGTAGAATGGATTCCGGCCTCAGGAGAACAAAGAATAGCCAACATGGTTGCTTCCCGTTCGGACTGGTGTATTTCAAGACAGAGAATCTGGGGGGTACCGATTCCTGTATTCTATTGCAAGGATTGCGGGGAACCCATTGTAACAAAAGCAACTATAGAAAAGCTGGCTAAAGTGTTTGAAGAAAGCTCTTCTGACATCTGGCTTAAAGAAGGTACAAAATACCTCATGCCGGTAGCTTTCAGGTGTCCTCATTGCGGCAGCAGAAACTTTACCAAAGAAAAAGATATCATGGATGTCTGGTTTGATTCCGGTATCACACACCGTGCCGTTGTTGAAAAACGCTCAAAAGAACTCGGTCATCTGCCGGTTGAGCTTTACCTTGAAGGTTCCGACCAGCACAGAGGCTGGTTCCAGTCATCACTTCTCACTGCTGTTGCAACAAGCGGAAAAGCTCCGTATCAAACAGTCTTAACCCATGGTTTTGTACTGGATGGCGAAGGCAGAAAGATGAGTAAATCTTTAGGCAACACAATCGCTCCGCAGGATATTATCAAAGTTTTCGGCGCTGATGTGTTAAGACTCTGGGCTGCGTCCGTTGATTACAGAAACGACGTGAGAATAGGCGAAACAGCTATCAGACAGATGGTCGAAATCTTTAAAAAGATGAGAAACACCTCGAGATTTTTACTCGGCAATCTCTATGACTTTGACCCCGAGGCTGATTATGTTTATTACAAAGACTTAAAAGCAATAGACAAGTTTGCTTTGCACAAATTGAATATTTTAATCAAAAATGTAACAGAAGCATTTGATAACTATGAATTTTACAAATACTTCCAGCATTTGCAAAACTTTGCTGCCGCTGATTTAAGCTCTTTTTATCTTGATATAGTAAAAGACAGATTATACACGGCAGGCAAAAAATCTTTATCAAGACGTGCATGCCAGACCGTTTTATACGAAATATCCCAGGCTTTGACAAGAATACTTGCCCCTGTTATGCCTCACCAGGCAGAAGATATCTGGCAAAACATGCCGGAAAAACAAAGAGGCGGAATAAAGAGTGTACTGTTAACAGACTGGCCGAATACCAATGTAAAATGGGTTAACGCAAAATTAGAGGCCGAGTTTACTAAAATTTTGAAACTCAGAGAAATAGTTACAAAAGCCATTGAACCGCTTAGATCCGACAAAGTTATAGGCAGTTCTTTAGAGGTTGCTGTATATGTTCAAGGCGGCGATGCTGAACTTTTGAACAAATACGCACCGGAGCTTGCCAATATCTTTATAACTTCTCAGGCTGAGCTTACACAAAGCGCTCCTGAAAAAGTGCTGAATAAATTTGAAGAAGATGATTACACAATTTATGTCACACACGCTCACGGTGAAAAATGCGAAAGATGCTGGAAGTACAGAAAACTTATCAACATCGGCCCTCAGGGCAGCATTTGTCAGGATTGCATAAGCGCAATAAACGGTGACGACTAAAACAAGACCATAATTGTCAGAGTGTGCCCTCGCTTACAAGCGGGGGTATACTGTATATATGGCCCGTAAACACGCAAATATCTCAGGTTAGGGGTACACACTCTGACGGGTAAATATGCCGGTGTCATATTTCGAGAGGTAGTCAGCAGGGTGCAATTTATTGCACCAAAACTCTAATAAGCAGGGTGCTGTTTTATCAGGAACCCTCACCCCGGCCCTCGCCCAGGGGGCGAGGGAGAATAATTAAAATGAATTCTGTAGCCTCACCCCAACCCTCTCCCAGAGGGCGAGGGAGAATAATTAAGCCAGCAGGGGGCAATTTATTGCACCAAATCTCTAAATTTTTAATGGGTGGTAATAATTTTTTAGGGGGATTGTTTACATCAGCCTTCAAATTTTAATCTTTAAACCCCATTGTGATTGTTTTTATAAAAATATATGTAAATTTATGTAAATATATACAAAATATATGTTTAAGAAATAAAAATTTGGGTATTATATACATGTAGCCAATTCTCTTTATACTTTCTCTTCCACTCCTTTTCTCCATGATGAAATTTTGCCGCCAATGCTTACCCCGGCGGCATTTTTATTGGTTTATAAAAAATTTTAGCTGATAAATTTTATATTTTTAACTGCAGAGAATAACCAAAATTTGCTTTACAAAACTTAATATTTTTGTGTTTTTTAGTCAACGGGGTGTAATTTATTGCCCCAAATCTCTATAAGAAATACTCAAAATGATACGTATCATAAAACTTCCATAATTAAGATGAGTTCAAATTTTACAGCAGATATTATAATAAAATAGTATATTTATGCATGGAAAACATTAATGAACTGTCCAAAATGCAAAACCCCCATATCGGATAAGGATTTAATATGCCCTAACTGCAAAAAAGTTATAAGGCTGCAGTGTCCTGTGTGCAAAAATATAACCAAAAACACGGTGTGTGAAAAATGCGGGACAGTGCTTTTGAACAAATGTTACAAATGCGGAAAACTCAATTCAACAACTTTTGAAAACTGTCCGAAATGCGGACTCAATATTAATGCCAGTATCGGGCTTAGAGAATCGGTAATTGAAGAATTTGCCGTACTGACAGTTGAGGTAACAAATTTTGATGACATAAAAAATGCGTTCAAAAGCGATAAAATTACAAACCAGTTTAAAACAAATTTGTATACCCTTATACGCAAAAATGCCGCGCAAAAAAAACTCAGGGTTCAATTTATTGACGATACGTATATAATAAGATTTTGCAAAGATTACAGCTTTTTAGAGTCCTGTAAATCTGCGGTTGATTTTTCAATATTCGTTTCTCAGACAGTAAGTGAAATAAATAGAAAATTATTCGATGCCAAAGGTGTTGAACTGAAAGTTCAAATGGCGGTTCAAAAAAGAGATGTTTATTCAAAACCTTCTGAATATAAATCCGGATTAAACATAAATGTTGTTTATTCTTCAAGCGGCAAAGGTCATCTGTTTAACAATACAGAGGTCGTTGTTGATTCTTATATATACCAGCAGACAAAAACCTTGTACCCATATCAATCCTTGAGTGCGGTTTTTGTCAAAAATCAGATGATAATGTTTTTTGAGCTAGTATTGCATAAAATTATTCAGCAAGAGACTGAAACCGAAAAAACAGTCGATGTATCTAAAGTAAAACTGCCCAAAAATGTAGATTTTGAACCGGAAGAAGAAGTCGACGATGAAAATTTAATAAACTTTGACAGTCTCAACTGCACATTTATAAAAACAAGACAGGATACGCTGCTTGAGGAACTTGCAAAAATAGCGGAAAAACAAATAACAAATCCGATTATCTCAATACGTTCAACTGACCGAAACGGCAAACTTTCTCTGGTTGAAACACCGCAGCTGGAAAAAATATTTGAAGGCAGCAGGATTGTAAGATTTTCATGTTCAAAAAATAACAAATACAATGCCTACGGACTTTTTAAACAAATGTTGCTGGCATACAGGGGCATTGACGGGCTGACTCTGCTTTTGAACCCTGAAATGATTGATGCGGTTTCTGCGGATATTCATATACAGGAAATCTTTAAAATGCGGATTAAAGAGCAGGTGCATCCCGAGGATTTGAGATACAGTTATTTTGAATCTTTTACTAACTTCAGCACCTCCATACCTGATAAAACAATTTTTGTTATAGATGATTTTGAATATACTGATGAAGGTTCGCTTGAAATAATCAAATACCTTTGCGAAAACAATAAACTTGGCAATGTGGGATTCCTGCTTTCCTGCGGAACCGAGTTTTCACTCCATAGAAAAATCTATAAACTGATGACAGCCGTAAACTACTTTGATGTAGAAATCAAACCGTCCTCTAACAAAAAAATTGTTGCCTCAAACCTTGCTGCAATTAAAAATATAAAAGACACGTTTTTCTTTGAAAAAGTTCTGGAAAACACAAAAGGCTCTTATTTCTACTTTAATACCGCCTTAAAATACCTGACCGACAACGGTATTTTGAAGTTTGCCGAAAACAAGTACAATGTTTCAAATGACAGAATGCTGGTACTGCCGAAAGATTTGGACGAACTTATACAAAAAAGGATTGCTCATCTTAAGACAAAAGATAACGCTTTTGAGTTCTTTGGTTCAATACTCTTGCTGGGAGAACGTTCACAGTTTGCCAATTTGCATAAACTGGAAATCAAAAATGATGTAAAAATACTCAAATACCTTGAAGAAAAGAGATTCATAAAAATTATTGACGACAAAGAAATATTTGTGGAGAATTACAACCTTTACGACAAAAACTTTGTTGCCTGCTGCGAGCCGGAACAGCTGCGCTTAATTGCACAAAATATTCTCGAAAAAATTTATCTGGAAGAGTCAATTCCGAACAGCAATAAGGCAAAACTTTTAGAATACGCAAAACTAAAAAAAGAAGCCTTTGCCCAGTGGCATGCACTGGCAATGATATCCAGCCAGAGCGGTGATTTTTGCGCATATCTGAACTGTACAAACAAATTTTTGTCGCTTGTTGACAACGTAATAGATTCAGAAACCGACAGAACTGTCGAACAGGTCAAGATGGATGTTTATTCAGAGCTTGCGTCTTTGATGTACAAGTACTATCCTGATAAAATCAGAAATTTTCTCGAAGTGCTGCTTGAAAATCTCGAAACACAAAACGATGACCAGAGAATAAAAGAGGCGTCCAACAGACTTGTTCAAAGCTGCCTTATCAGCGGAAATTACAATAACGCGCTTGAATACATAGGCAAAATAATTTCAAGAACCCCGAGAAGCTCGTTTGACCCTGATGATGAAGATTTTAATCTTAATTATTTTCTTGTAAACCTTGTTACACTTGAGATATATTTTAACCTCGGGCGTCTTAATGAATGTATTGAACTCGGTGATGAACTCTTTAAATATATTGATTTGTCAACGATTACCGATAATGTACTGCCGGAAGGATTTTCTAAAAAACAGTTTGAAGAGGCTCTTTGTGACGCAATGTTCTTTATTTGTATTTCAAGAATGATTTTGCTAAAGAAAGACAGAGTCGATGTCTTGATTGATTTTGAAGACAGAACAAATCAAAGATTCACTTTTTTCAAGCTGCTGTACCTGCTTAATGAATTCTGGGAAGATAAAAATATCATAGAACCCATGAAACAAATAGCGCAAAAAGGTTTAAAAGATAAATATTCACAGATACTTTTCCCTGTTATGCAGGGTCTGATTGCGTGGAAGTATAAGGACTGGAACAACCTCGGCAACTATGTATACAACGCAAAACTTGTGGCAGCTTTGCTTAATCAATACCAGCTGGAATACTTCTGCGACCTTATGATAGGTTTTGCATACCAGAATCTTGGTAATATAAAAAAGGCAAAACAAATTTATTACAATATACTTGATATGGCTGAGGAAAAAGGTATAAAAAATATTATCTATCTTAGCTGGGTGCTTATAGCAAAAGCAGAGTTTCAAGACGGCAATATAGATATGTGCGTGGGCTTAATCAATAATTCTATACTCAATCTGGAAAAAGACGCTGATGCATCGGAATTCTTTATGATGATTTTTAAAGCCCTGTCTTCTGAGGTAATGATTGCTCTTAAAGCTAATATCGAAAAAGCAATGTTCTGTGCGGAACAGGCATTTGAAACAGCTGCAAAAAACAAACTGAACTCATATCTTCCTCAATTTGCAGGTACGCTGATATTTATTTATAATACTATATGTGCAAGTAAACAGCCGCCTCAGGTTATAGAAAATATTAAACATAAATCAGAATATGTTAACCGCGTAATGGCAAAGCTTGCTCCGACTAAACAATAATTTTTAGGGAGAATATATGAAAAAACTATTGTCGTATGCAGGTATATTTTTGCTTATCTTGTTGTATACTCTGCCGGCCGCGGCAGGTATTGAAGAAGAGGAAAACAATTATCTTTATGCCCAAAGAGAATCCATCCCCCTTCACAGCAGACTAAGCGACCTTTATACGGGTTATGAATTTACTATAAAAAATATTTATTCAAAACCGGTTACAATAAAATCAATAAATGTCTGGGATAATGCAAGCGCAAAAGTTGCATACCTTTCCGCACAAAAAAGCAGTAAAGAAGCGGCAGTAAACACAATAAAAAACGCTGCAGCTTATACTTTGCCGACATTGACCATTTCGCTATTCGGCGGAATCATTGCTGCGCCGTTCAGCGCTGCTGTTAACTCAATAGCAAATAAAAATGCCTTAAAAGAGTCAGAAAAATATGATATACCTCAAATAAAACAGTTTGAACTGCAGCCGGGTAAAACATATAAATTTAAAACTCTTGCGCTCAATAAACATAAACCTTCTATGCGTTTGATTTATGTAAACCCGTTAACCGATGAGAATATGAATTTAGAAATTATAAGCGGAATATAAGCGGCTGTGGAGTCGAACGAAGTGAGCGAACAGAGCTGTAGGGTGGGCAAAGCACAACCAAAACAGCAAGCCTGCCCCCTGAATATTGATGCAAAGTTTGCCGGCTGTGGAGAGTGAAGTGTCTCCATAAAAACGTAACAAACGAGTATGATAGCAGGTAGGATGTGGTAAATCTGTGATTTACCGCATTTTGTCTGAATATACACCTCTCCACCTCGGGGAAGAGAGCAGTGTGAGGGTAATAAATTTTATATAAAATATTTATTTATAAACCCTAACAGTCCTTTATTGTCAGAAGAATTTTGTGTTTCGTTTAAACTTTGCATAATATCGGTTTCAGCGTCATAGTTATCGGAATAAATACTTGCCGACTTTTCAACACCGGTGTCCATCTTTATTAAAGGCTCGCTGTTTCTAGGAATATAAACGCCGCGGGTCTTGCTTACATAATTGTATTTGGCAAACGGGTTATAATAGTTTGCCGGATTTATCATATTACTGTTGCTCATATTTTGTATTTAATAATTTTTTTTTGTAAGTCAACATATTTCATATTGCATTTTGCCAAACAAAAATCTTTTTTGGCGGACTCTTCTAGAAACTTCGACCTGTAAACTATATGAAATTCTGTATTTACAAAACTTAAAAATTTTTTTATAATTGTGTAAGCATTATTTATTAATTTGTATATGGTATAGCACATTTTCAGGAAAATACAACAATGGAAGAATTGAATTTAAAATGTTATGCACATCTGGGTGATGCGGTATATGAACTTTTTATCAGAGAAAAAATAATTTATCTTACATCTAATATGGCGCGTATGCATAAAATAAATACAATGCTTGTGAGAGCATCGTTTCAATGTCAGTTATTAAATGTGCTTGAACCGTATCTTAATGAATACGAAAATGAACTTGTAAGAAGAGGAAGAAATCTTCCTACAACTTCCAAAAGAAAAACTAATCAAGCCCTGCACCGGATTGCTACAGGTTTTGAGGTATTAATAGGATATTTGCATCTTCACGACAAAGAACGTTTATTGAAACTTTTAAAGGTAGTTTCTGATTATATTGACACAAAAGACCATATTGTCGGTGATTCTTTGAAATAATTGTATTTTGGCTTAAATATCTTGAGAGCAACCTCTCTTGTACCCGATGGCATCATAATATGTATGGCTCGTAAACTCGCCGATATTTCACTCACCTGTTCAATAAGTTATCGGGGTTAGTTGACTGTATGAAATAATCATTATTTTCTTTTAAAAAACGTTATAACAGGCACCTCTTTTATATTGGAATTTGTTTTTATGGAAATATCCGTTATGGTTTCACTCAAAAGCCATGAGGGGTAATTGTCAAACGGTATAAGCATTGAGCCTGTCTTTGTGTTAAAAAATAAGAGCGAATCGCTGTCGTTAATCTGCATTGCCCAGCTGCTTTTTATATTTTTTGTCAGGTCTAAACTTATCAAATCAATATCAGAACCTTTTATTGGTTTTACAAAGTGAATGTTGAATATTGTTCCCTGAGGGATAACAATTTTTTCCAGCACATAATTTAGTGCAGTCTTTTGCATTTTAAATTCCGGTTTTCTTCCCCAAGCATCCGGCAGGTAGTCTAAATTGCCTTTAGAAAGACAATCATCAAGCATTTTCAGCTCGTTTTTGTTATAAGGCTTTTTATCTTTAGTTTTTATAAGCAAAGCATTAAGCCCCGTAGTATCGCTCACGAGTTTATATTTACCCTTAAGCAGCAGGTGTCTGTATACAGGATTGATTCTCAAAGACGGGTAAACGTTATCTAACGGGATGTCGGCTCTTGTTATTAATATTTTGTCCGGAAATTCAGGAGTCAATATTTTTAATGTATGCCATGCCTGTTTATCCGAAACAATATTGTAAAACGAGGTATAAGGAACAGGTATTTTTTTATCAAACACGTAGTATAGTATCCCGTTATTTGTTAAATCAAGAAAAGAATCCTCTTTGGTCAAATATTTTTTCAAAAAGTACAGGGTCTGATGCATGGAATCGTTGAGCGCCTTTTTATCATCAAGCATAGTTTTTATTTGCAAATTGTGTTCTTCATAAGGCGGAATCCTTTTAAACTGCAATGCGTAACTGATTTTAGACACTGCAGTCATAAAAAACACAAAAATTGCTGTAAGTATTATGTATTTTACGGTTTGGGTATTTAACTTTTCGCTTTTTTGATAAACAAGAAACGGAATTATTACAAACAATGTGTTTATAGAAATAATAAGCATTCTTGTAAACTGGCTTCCGTCAATTCTGCCTATAGAATAATTGAGCGAACATAAAACTAAAACTATTGCACTTATTAGCACAAATATGTATTTTAAATTTTTAGTTTCCTTAAAGAATTCTTTGACGGTTAACACAATAAAAGACGGCACAGCAAGTATTGCCGCAAGCTTAAAGTATATACCGGCATTTTTTATGTTCAATTCCGGCATGGCCGTGCCAAAGCCAAAGAGATTTCCATCTGTATAAAAGCCTGCCTGCTGTGAAAAATAGTATAAATCCTTTGCAAAAACAAAAAGCAGCCCTAAAAGAATAACAGCGGGCAAAATTAACTGTTTAAATTCTTTTTCTTTAAAGGTAAGCACAAGTTTATACAAAACAACCGGAAGAACCGATACAACCCACAATATCCCCAGTGTTGTCCAGAACTGGAAAAACAGCAGTGCAAATATTATGTATAAAGATAAAAATACAAAAGTCTTGTTAAATATCCTGTCTTTTAATAAAACAAAATACATTAAAAGATATATACCGAGAAGCCCTGTCGGCTCATCGTTTCGATAAAGGCTTGCAAGTGCAATCAGCGCAACGGGATTTTTGTCAAAAACGAACAAACATAAAAAGCTGAAAAATATTACAATAATGTTAAAAAACAGAGCTTTGCCAAGAAGATATGTGTATAAATTGTTTCCGCCAAAAAAGTGCGCTGCAAGCCAGCTTTCAGCCAAATCTCTGCCGCCGTGAACCAGCATTATATCTTTGTAATAACTCATTTTGTGAACTGTATGCATATAATATGCGCTGAAATGTTCCGCATCGTGATGAGTGTCTATATAAAAATTCTGCGCACTGTAAAAACGTCCCGCACACAACAAAACAATTGCAGTGACGGAAAAAACAGAAAAATGTATCAGTCCGTCTTGTCTGCTTAATTTTTTTAACCTGTGAAGGTCATAACACCCGAGCGCTATCAGCAGTAAAACAACAGCCAGCAGCCCTTTATACAAGTGCCCGTCAAAAGGATATATTATAAAATACCCCAGCAGCGACAAATATTGCATGGGGTATATTATTTTACCGTTAAGTTTGCTTTGGACAATTTTTTGTTCAAAACAAAATGATTTTATTGTTTTGTATGCGGCAAGTACTATAAAAAATAAAATTATGTACAGAAAAACAAAATAAATATCATAGAATTTGTTGTAATCAGAATAAATTGTTTCTCCGACAAAAAAGTCTTTTAGCGCACTATAACCCCTATTGGGAAAAAACATATAAAATAAAAAAACCGAAATACAAAAGGTTAATATTGAATTTAATATTAAATCGATTGTATTCAGTTTATTAAAAATTTCTTTAAAATATCCCTTGCCCAGATTCATTTCTGTATTATAAAAATAATTCTGTTCAAAATCAAGTTAGGCAATAAAATTTGTTCCGAATCTTGTTGCACCTAAGAAAACGCATTCCTGCAGCATTGCATCCATTGTTCTGTAAAGTTTTCTTGCGGGTTTTTTCTGTGTTTCTTGTAAACCGTTTTTAGTTTCTTCGTATTGTGTTGCTATAGATAATGTATAATTAGCAAAAGGATTAGTGTTTACTTTCATTTTTTTCTCTCTCTTATTAGTCTTGTAATGCCTGTTGTTATGATTTATTTATTAAATTAGTTGCCGTATTTGAAGGTTTTTTCGATATTTGATTGGGTGCATTTTTCCCAGCTTTCTCTTTGAGTTGAGTACATTTTTTGTCTTGTTTCAACTTGCTGTTTCTGCATATCGAGAACCTGTTCTTTTGCCTGAATTTCTTTTAATTTTGCTGTGTATATTGAATTAAAAGCTGTGCTGTTAACCCATTCGATAGCTTCATCAGTAGGTTCACCCTCTTCATCTGTATGAGCTGCCATATAAGCTTGTCCTGCAGCTGTTTGCTGTTCTACTATTGCCTGTTCTTCCATTGCGAGTTTAGAAAGTGTGTTTGTGATTCTTGTTAATAAGTATTCACAATCTGATTGAACATTCATTGTAGTTTGTGTTGTTAATGCTGATATTGCGTAGCCCATCTCTTTGTCCTCTGTTTTTTATCTCTCGTATATATATAAAGTAAAATAGTATATAAAAATTGCCTTTTTAGTATATACTTTGCTTAACATAAGTTTACAATATAAGGGGGTATACGGTTAAAAGCTAATTATAGCTTGAATTTTGTTTTTTAGAACAAGTATATACTGTAACTTTTTAGTCAGTAAGGTGCAATTTATTGCACCAAATCTCTATATGAAATTTTTAGTTTGGTTTATAATTGTAAAGCAGACTGTTAAACAAATAATTTTTAATGAAATATATGACAGCCGCAGACAAAAATCATATGTCAAAGGGGTATAAAAATGGAAAACACTGTAGTAATCGGCGCACAATGGGGTGACGAAGGTAAAGCCAAAATTACGGATTTGCTTGCACAAAACGCAGACATTATTATTCGCTATCAAGGCGGCTGCAATGCGGGTCATACAGTTGTAAACGACGGAAAGACTTTTAAATTTCACCTTATTCCGTCAGGTATTTTATATAAAAATAAGATTTGTTTTATAGGCGCAGGAACCGTTATCTGTCCGGAGGTTTTAAACGAAGAAATAGAAAACCTCAAAAAAAATAATATTGACTTATCGGGGCTGAAAATTTCCCCGCTGGCTTTTGTCACTATGCCGTATCATATAGATATAGACGGCTGCAGCGAAGATACAGCCAAAGGAGCAGCCAAAATCGGCACAACCAAAAGGGGAATTGGTCCGACTTATACGGACAAAATATCACGCCATGGCATAAAAGTTCAGGATTTGTTTGATATAGACGGTTTGTCTAAAAAGCTGGATAACATATTGCCGCTTAAAAATAAAGAATTGACTTTAATTTACGGACTAAAAGCCTATTCCAAAGATTATATTATGGATTTATGCGCTAAGTACGCACAAATTTTAAAGCCGTATGTGTGCTTTGAATGGCAAAAAATATTTCATAAGGCTATTGAACAAAAGCAATCAATACTTTTTGAGGGGGCGCAGGGTGTAATGCTTGATGTTGACTGGGGAACATACCCTTATGTAACAAGTTCAAATCCTGTTGCTGGAGGCGCTTGCACAGGCAGCGGTTTTGGCCCTAACGTTATAAAAGAAATTATCGGTGTTTCCAAGGCTTATATAACAAGAGTCGGAGAAGGGCCTTTTGCTACAGAACTTAATGATGAAACCGGAGATAAAATAAGAAATATAGGGCATGAATTCGGCACAACAACAGGACGCCCCAGAAGAACAGGCTGGTTTGATGCTGTTGTTGCAAAATACGGCGTATTAGTAAGCGGATTGACGTCAATGGCCGTTACAAAGTTAGACGTATTTGATACTTTTGATGAAATAAAAGTCTGTTATGCTTACAAAGACAAACGCTCAGGTGAGATTTTTGACTACTACCCTACAAATACCAATATTCATGAATTTTTAGAACCTTTATATGAAACCCATGCCGGCTGGAAAACAGATATTTCAAATATCAAAGCATACGACGAATTACCGCAGAATGCAAAAAAATATTTGCAAAGGCTCGAGGAGCTTATGGGTGTAAAAATTTCGATAATCAGTGTCGGGCCGGACAGACATCAAACTATTTTCAGATAAAATGTCTGAGAGGAACCTCGCTTGTACCTCTCATAAATATACCGGCGGCATATTTATGAGAGTTCGTCAGCAGGGTGAAATTTGTTGCACAAAATTTCTATATGAAATATAAAAAAGATGTTGACGGATAAATATGTTCTTGTTATGTTATATAAGCAGTCGGAATTAAAGGTTTTATCCGGTTGTATTGAAAAATAAATAAAAATAGTCATGTAAATGCGTCACTAGCTCAGTAGGTAGAGCACTCCCCTTTTAAGGGATAGGTCCCGCGTTCGAATCGCGGGTGACGCATTTTTTATTTTAAATGACAATTTTTATTTCTAAGTTGGTGGTTCACTGCAACAAAAATACTTGTAATAAAATTTACCCTCACTCTGTAAGGATTGAGAATAATTTATTCCGGTATTTGCTCAACCGATTCTCTTTTTGCAATGGGTTTGCCTTTGGAATTATAGCCCGTATCTCCGACCCAGTGTGCTTTTAGTTTTCCGTTTTTTGTATATGCGTATTGTTCTTCCTCAGAAATGTATACGCCTATGGAAACAAGTTTACCTGTAACAGGGTTGTATTTGCCTACCCTGTAGGGAAATGCGTCCCCGAAGGTTTTATTTACATCAACGGCAGCAAGATAACCGCTTGTTGTGTAATAAAAAGCGTACTGCGGTTTGTCGTCATACACAACAACATACCCCTTTACAAATCCGTGTATGTTAAACGACATCAGGTATCTGCCCGGTATCTGCCGGTTTTCTTTTATTGCCTGACGGTTTTCTTCATTGTTTTCATCTGTGAGATACTCCTTCAGCATTTTTTTATCAAGTTTTAAATCCAAACCTTCAAACGCAAGTTTTCTTGCTGATTCTTCATTGTATAAAACACTGCCGTGAAGTACTTTGGTTTCTTTATTTTCCTGTGCAAAAACAGGCATGATAATTATTAATGAAAATAAAATCAAAAATAATATTTTTTTAATCGAGTTCATCTTTAAAAATTCCTTTTGTAAAATAAAACAGCAGATAATAAAAAGACAAAAGAATGTATATTTGTACCACCGGCATAATAGTTCCTATTTGTAAGACATACCACAATGCTGCAGAAGGTATAAAACACAGAATAAGGTGGAAAATTCTTTTAAAAGGTATCTGCCAGTTTAAGCTGGGTATTGTCACAGCAACCGTCAAAGCAAAATATAAAATGTTAGAAATTAATGTGGCGACACCTACTCCGACAAGCCCGATTTTCCGGATTAGTACTATATTCAATACAAGCCCTATAATTGCGGATACAACTTTTAGCGTGGTTAATATATACGTTTTTTGTGAAAGGTGATACTGGTATGTTGTGTAATCCGTAAAACTCAAAAAGAAGGCGCTGAAAGCAAGATAAGGCAAAAGCACAAACGCGTCAGCGTACTTTGCGTTAGCAAAAAGCAATACTATATCTTTTGCATACAACGACATCACAACCACTACAGGCAGCGAAATAAGCATATAATATCCTGTTAGTTTTGATATCAGCGGTCTTACATCCGTTTTTTCTTCATAAAGGTTAATCAGTCTGGGGTAAGCCGCGATTGTAATTATTGCAAAAAGCGTCATAAGAATAGGAAATGTCAGATTGTAAGCAACACCCACAAAACCGGCATCAACAAGTCCGTTAAAATGGCTTGTTATAAATTTGTTGCTCTGGTTTATTATCCAAAGGCTCAAAGCAGCAACAGCTATTGGTATTCCGTACATAAAAAGGGTCTTAACCATAGTCAAATCAGGTTTTTCAAATTTAAAAAGCCACAAAATATCAGTTTGAAAAACCAGTATTACATCAATCAGAGTAATTGATATAGCCATTGCCGCAAGTATAGACACTGCGCCTAGAGTAGTAAATTTTAAAAACAACACGGCGATAACTATTGTGAGTATCTGGTTAATAATGGTTGTGACAGTGAAAGCCCCCGGTTTTATCTGGGCCCTGAGTATCTGAAACAGCAATGCCCTGATTGCAACCGGTATAATCAAAACAAGTATAAACAAAAATATCTTAGGCGAAATATTAAAATACCTGTAAAAACTGTTGCGAAACAGCAATGAAACAACAAACATCACGGTAAGGTTTGTCATAAGAATCATTGCCAGTGTAGAAACGTATTTCGGAACAATCCCTTCAAGCTGGTTTTGTCTGAAAAACCTCAGCCCGGATAGACCAATCCAATCCGAAAACAAAATACACAAAAAGCTTAAAACAGCCAGCGATATAACATACACCCCGTATTGCGACGGAGAAAGAAGGTTAGTGTATACAGGCACAACAACAATATTGCCGAGTAATCCAAAAATTTTTGAAGGAGCATATTTTAACATGTCCTTAAAAATTGCTTTCATCGGAAGAGCCACTTCCTGTATGTATTTGTTAACCTTTTGTGACATATTCTGCTTCTTTAAGAGAAATTATAACATAAATTTATTTATTAATATTTGACTGATAGTTACTATCAAATAATAAAATATAAACAGTATCTTTATAGAAAGGTTATAAAATGAAAAAAATATTTACAATATTGAGTATAAGTTTAATGCTGCTCGGGTGTGCGGCAGTATTAACCGGTTGTAATACAAAAGCGGAGGAAAATCATATGAC
>CALUQS010000030.1 GCA_944322975.1 Candidatus Gastranaerophilales bacterium | reverse complement strand
TGAAAGGCCCGAACAGAGAAACTACAGCAACAACTCGTATCTTCGATATCTTCACAATCGCTGTATACCCTCAAAAAGCATTACCTGCTAACGAAACAATGGGTCAAATCATGTACCAGAAGTAATTTTAATTACTTAATTACAGATTTAAAAAGCCTCGCATTTGCGGGGCTTTTTAGTTACTTTTAATTTTATGATTGTCCGTTGTGTGTCCGGATTTGCTCGTCTATGTTTCCAGAGAGGATAATTTTTCTTCAAAAGTTGTTTTATTATAATTTATACCGGACGCAATTATAGGATGTTTGTATTCGGCTTTGTTAATTGAACGCGCATCAACAATTGGCGACGGAGGCATAATAGACCACTTATACAATGCTGTTGACATTCTGCGGAAAAACTTTTTAAGCCATTCAAGTTTTTGTTCTTTACTCAGAGGGGTGCCCTCTTCTTTTAAATGTTTTTCGTGCAGAAATTCTTCCTGCATCATGTCGCTTATTGTTTGTTGAAGGTTTTCTACACGCCAGATTACTTCATCTAAAAATTCATAAGGCATAAGAGCTTCTTCTGCAAGCAGCGGTTTGCCTGTTTTAGGGTTTATTGCCAGTTCAGCCCCGGGTCTTTTTTGAATAACAGCTTCAGGGATTGCATTTTTATTCATTCTGTTTTTGTTTAACCATTTTGCCAGTGCAAACAGTTTTGTTTTGGAAACATCAGCCAGAGGCGCAAAACCTCCGGACATATCGCCGTTTATCGTTGCATAGCCCATATAAAGCTCTGATTTGTCAGATGTCGCAATTGGCAGACAAGATTGAAACTCATTAGCTATTCCCCATAAAATTAAAGCCCTTGAGCGCGCCTGTATGTTGTCATTGGTAAAACACTCGTTATAGCGGCAATGCCAATCTCTTTCAACTGCTGAAAATACCTCATCAAACTTATTGCGAGTAGAATCGAACATGTCCTTTATAGAGATTTCCGCAAAATGTATTCCAAGGTTTTTAGCAAGTTCTTTTGCGTCATTTTTGCTTTCCAAACTTGTTATTTTAGATGGCATGCTAATACCGAAAACATTTTCGGCTCCTATTGCATCAGCAAGCAAGACAGCGCTTACCGTAGAATCAAGCCCGCCGGATAAACCCAGTACGGCTCTTTTGAAACCTGTTTTTTGAAAATAATCACGGATTGTTTGGACAATAGTAAGATACGTTCTTTCTAAATCAGGCTCATGGTCAAGAGTAAAAGCTTTTTGCGAGTTCAGTGTTTTTTCTAGTCCTCTTGGCAGCGGGTAAATTTTTCCGCCTTTGGTCGGGGATACTATAAAAAACTGCTCTTTATATGATTTTGCCATGGCAATAAGATTGCCGTTGTTATCATAAACTCTTGAGGCTCCTTCAAAAGAAAGGCACTCATTTGAGCCTACCTGATTGACATAAACAATGGGTGTTTTATGCTTTTGGGCGGCAAATGCAAGCATATTGTGTTTGAGTTGTTCTTTTTTCGCTCTGGTAATAGATGATGAACAGTTCAAAAGATAATCCGGATGTTGTTCTTTAACCACTATTTCCACAGGGTCTGTGCTGTATAAGTTTTTGTCAAAAAAGTCGAAGTCATTCCAGCCGTCTTCACACACTATCAGGCCTGCTTTGTTTTTGCCGGTTTGTATAATTCTGTTTGAGCTATCGACATTTGCCGGTTCAAAATGTCTGTAATCATTAAATTCCGCATAATTTGGAAGCAGGGTTTTTCTGACAATTTTTTCTATTTTTCCGTCATGTAGTACAGCTATTGAATTAAAGTATTTTTTCCCGCCTCTGGTTTTGTTAAATTCTGCAAATCCGATAATTACTCTTGTTTTGCCCGTGGTCTTAAGTGCAAGTGCGTTCAGCCATTCAATATTCTCTTCTACCACAACAGGAAACCTATCAATAAAATCACCGATGGGATAACCGATAAGGAACATTTCAGGAAAAACAATTGCATCAAGCTCCAGTCTTTGTGCCCATTTTATCCATTCGAAAGCTTTTAGCGCATTTTGTTTTACGCAGCCTGATGTTGGATTTATTTGTGCAAGTGCAATAGCATCTTGCGGCAGCAGCGGTTTTATCTGTTGTGCAAGGCTGTGTTTTTCATTTTCCTTCAGTTTTCTGTTAATAAGGTCATCATCTATTTTGTCTGTAAGTGTATAAATTGTCTGGTTCATAATAAAATATTTTTTAAATCGAATACGTCTACTCTGTTAATTTTAGCAAAAAAATAATATATACGCGGACACTCAAAAAATAACGTAACTGTCAGGCAGAAACGAATATAGGCTTTGTTAATAAGGGTTAATCAGTTGAAGTTAATGTTATGACTTGTTTACGCTGTTTCCGTAATCCGGACGATGGAATATATGCCATCTGTTCAGCGGCCAGAATGTAAATATGGCTTTTCCTATAAATCTTTCTTTAGGTAAAAAGCCCCAGAATCTGGAATCCTGAGAGTTGCCTCTGTTATCTCCCATCATAAAATAGTTTCCGTCAGGGATTTGCATAGGGCCGCAAAACATTTCATTTGAGCAGGGAATATAATCATCAGGACTCATAATGTATGGTTCGTTTAAAGGTTTGTCATTTATATAAACCTTGAATGTTCCGTTGGAAAATTCTTTAACCTCCAGTTTGTCACCGGGGACACCCACAACTCTTTTTATATATGCAATATCTTTGCAGAAAAAGCCTGTTAATCTTGTCATAATTGACAACGGATCAGTTTTTATTTCCTCTTCAGGCGGATAAAACACCATGATATCGCCTCTTTTGGGTTCGGCATAAAAACGAGAAAATCTTTCGACAAAAATTCTGTCGCCTTCTATTAACGTTGGTCTCATAGATGCTGACGGAATCCAGCGGATTTCGCCAATAAAAAACCTGATTATTATAACCATTACCAGTACAAAGACAATGGTTTCCACAGTTTCTTGCAAACCTGCTATAAATTTTTCTTTGGGTGTTTGCTCTTTTTCTTCTGTTTGAATTTCGTTTAGTTCTTCTCTATCCATTGTCATATATACCTGCTATTAAACCGCAAAGGTCTGTTATTGCTTTTTTATATTGATTATCCTCAATAAATGATATATTTTCAATAGCTTTATTTATGTAATGTTTTGCAAGCTCTAGAGTTCTTGTCATTGCTGAAGAGGTTTTGATTTGTTTGAAAATCTGCCGTTCGTTTTGGATTTTAGACAAATCACCGTCATATTTTTCATATACATAAAATATAAAAGGCGCACTGTAATCTCCGTTTTTTATATCTTCATCATAATTTTGCGGATTATAAAAATTATCCAAATCATTTAATATTTGAAAAGCTATACCGAAATTAAGCGCAAAATTTCTTATATTTTCAAGATAAACCGGGTTATCATTTTTATAAAGATATACAGAGGTAATTCCCGCTTCAAAAAGTCTTGCTGTTTTGTTTTTTGATTTTTCTATATATTTGTCCATAGACAAGAGTTTGTAGCGGTTAAAATACTGCTGCAGCTCGCCTTGTATAAGCATTGAAACAGCCTCGGAATGAATTTTTCTTATATTTATATCCTCTATATCAAAGAGAAATTCAAGTACTTTTGATATTAAAAAATCACCGGCTAACACAGCCAGTTTGTTGTCATAATCAAAATTTAAAGTTGTTTTTCCCCGTCTTAAAAGCGAGCAGTCGATTATATCATCATGGATAAGAGTTGCGTTATGCAAAAGTTCATTTGTCAGTGCGATTTTATTTACAAATTCACTGTCTGTTTGTTTGAGCGCCTTTGCAAAAAGAAAAATCAAAGCAGGACGTATTTTTTTTCCGCTGCTGCACAAAAAATCTTTGATGATAGGAACAATTTGCATGTCTGAATTTTTATTAAAATCCAGATATGCAGATATACATCTGTCGAAATTGTCAAAGTCAGTGCTTATTACACTCAAAATTTCTTTATATTTTTGTTTAAAAACAGAATCTGTCAAATTTTATCCTCTTTAAAATAATTATATCAAAAAATATAATAAATCTATTTTGACATGTTTACATCAGCTATATAACAATTTATTGTTTACCGGCAAAAAAAAGAGGCAAAATGCCTCGTGTATATTGTTGAGTATCGTCTATTTAATTTTTCTCTCTCTCATCGCGTTTTTTAATAGGCTCTTTTTTGCGAATGTACCTGAGCCTTACGCAAATTTTCTTTTAACCCTTTAGCAAGATCTGTTCTCCCGTTTTTTTCATAAATTTTTGTTATAGATTCCAAAAATTTTACGCTGTCCAAATCTGACGGTGTTGATTTTACCGCCGGAGTTCTGTGGTTGTTGATAAGCTGTGGTTTTGTTGCGACAGGAACCGGTGAAACAGACTTATTAACAACAGGCTGGGTCTTAATAGGCGCAACTGATTGTCTGATAATCTGCGGACGGCTTTTTTGTGCAGCCGGAGCAGAAGGCAGCGGTTTGCGTCTTGGAATACCGGAAATGCCGGATTCGACATTGGTTGTATAAGGGTTTTTCTGACTGTTCTGGTATGCTTTTATTCCATACCCTGCGCTTACGGGGTTAACAGCCCCGAGACCGTCAGGTCTTGATAAAACCATATTGTTTGCCATTGCACGGTTTAGCGCAATTTCTCTTTCCATACGGTTTGATGTTTTTGGTTTTGAGAGCAATTCGCTCAGGCTTTGCTGCTTTTGTTCCTGAACTTTTTTCTTCGGTCTGAACATCATTGAGGCAATGATAAAAATTACCCCCAGAATTGTTACAAGATTTATGTCTCCGGATAAGGCTTTATTTATTGCTTTTTTTGCAATACTTTTGGTATTTATAAGCATTTCTCTGGAAATATGCATGCCTGTTAAAATTTCATTAATTTGTGTATTTGAGGTCTGGTCGTCTTGTATCTCTTCCTCAACAGCGTTGTTATTGTAAACAGGAGTGTAACTTGAAACAGGAGCCCCGAGTTCAATAGACTCTCCGCCCTGAGCAACAACCTGAGCAGAAGTTGTTTTTAGATTTTCAAAGTATACTTTGCTGTTTGCAACACCTTCGCCTGTGAAAATAATTTTTATATCGCTTTTTCCTGCGGGAGCAACAGTAACGTTTTCAAAATTGGTTACGTCATTATATACCGTGTTTAAATCTTCAGAGACTTCAACATCTTTTAGCTGAATTGTCAGCTTGTTGTTGTCTGCCGAAACTGTCTTTTTCATTTTTGTTATTTCATCAGTTTTTAAAACTATTCCATAACCGGAGTCTGTACCATCAATTTGAATTTCAGAAAGAGTGTTAGCAAAACCTGCTGACATTCCCATCAATACAAAAAGTCCCGCTATTGATAATTTTGTGCTGAATTTTACGATACCTCTCATTATTTCCCAATACTCCCAAGGATTACTCAACATTGTTTACATATAAATAATACGTATCCGGCCTGTTAAAAACATCAATCACAGGTTTAAGATTTTAAAAAACCTTATTGACCATCTGGTCAATATCTTTTGTCAGGTTCTGGAATGTGTAGTGAATCAGTGTTATCCAATAATCGGGTATGGTTCTTTTCTTAATTTTTATACTGCACGCAGATACTTCGTATCTGACTTAGCCCATCTCACAAACGATACTCAATCGTTTGTTCGGCACAGTCTCCGTTTCAACTTAACATTTAGTCAACTCGAAACGGAGTCCTTTCAACACAAAGAAAATCAACATAAGAAAAAATAAAAACAAAGATTTTTGTTGCGATAAATTTAAATTTATCGCAGTCGTATGGTGGTTAAAGTACAAAAGGCGAAACTGTCCGAGCGAAAAGTAAATCCATGAGCATGCAGGGGGGGGCATAAGACCGAGGACAGTCCTTTTTACACACTATCATATCAGGGTCATTTGACTATATGAAATATTAAAGACGGTATAGATTCAATGTCTTCGCAGCTGATATCCGCTCTTAAAGAAATTCTGATTCTTGCGCTGTTAGTTGCTACTGTCGGATAGCGAACCGGCAAAAGGTAATATCCGTTATTTATTAACTCTTTTGATACGTTAACTGCGGTTTGATTTTCTCCGAGAATAACAGGAACAATATGGCTGCTGCCTGTTGTTTTTAAACCGTAAGAAACGAGACTTTCTCTCAATTTTGCAGAAGTTTTAATAAGTTCTTTTCTTTCTTTTTTTAAGTTGGGTATAACTTCTGTAATAACGTAATACGAAAACGCAATGTTTATCTCAGGGATTGCTGTTGAAAAAATCAGAGGGCGGCATTTGTTAATCAAATAGTTTATCAAAACTTCATGCCCGGTGCAAAATGCGCCCATAGACCCGATAGCCTTGCCGAAAGTTCCGACTATTAAGTCAATATCCTCTATACAATTTTGTTCTTCTGCAAGTCCGAGGCCTCTATTGCCGTAAACTCCGAATGCGTGAGCCTCATCAACGACAAGGATTGCATTATACTTGTTTTTAAGTTCAATAAGCTTGTTTAAGTCAGCAATGTCCCCGTCCATGCTAAAAAGCGATTCTGTAACAATTATTGCGGTTTCATAATCGTTTCTGTTTTTTTGCAATAGCTCTTCAAGATGATTATAGTCAAGATGCTTGTATCTGAACATTTTTGCTTCAGACAGTTTTATTCCGTCGAGTATGCTTGCGTGATTGAGTTTGTCACAAAAAACAACATCTTTTTTTGACAACAAGGCTGACATAATCCCTGTATTTGCGTGATAGCCGCTGTTAAAAATAAGCGACCTGTCTTTTCTGTACAAAGCTGAAAGCAGACATTCCAGTTTTGCATACACATAAGAACTGCCCGTAAGCAGTCGTGAAGACGCCGCGCCCATCGAAAAATCTGCAATTTTTAAGAATTTTTTTAAAATTTTTCTGTCTTCTGCTATACCAAGATAATCGTTAGAAGACAGATTAAGATACTTTTTATTGCCATCAAAAATATATTTGCCGTCTTTTTTTAGCGAGATAAGCTTTCGCTCACAAAAATTTTGTTTGAGTTCTTGCAATTCTTTTTTATATCTTTCAAACATAATTAATTCCCTGTATAAATTTCATATAGTCAACTGACCCCGATAACTTATTGAACGGGTGCATAAAACAAGTTCAACTATCATATTATAACCTGGGCACCCGCAACAAGTACATGGGGTCACTTGCGTAAACCTGATGATTTATGCGACCTCGCTACCTCTCGTAAATATGCCACAGGCATATTTACTCGGCAGAGTGTGTACCACTCCTAGCCTGAGATGTTGGCGAGTTTACGAGCCATACATATCAGGA
>CALUQS010000029.1 GCA_944322975.1 Candidatus Gastranaerophilales bacterium | reverse complement strand
TATTGGCGTTCACAAGGTTTGGAATTCCGTTTCGAATTTTTATTCTAAAAATTCTCAACTCCATTAACCTTGTTCACATGGCTGTTCGCTCACTTCGTTCGACACCACAGCCGCACAAAATCCGCTGTCTTGGATTATTGGCGTTCACAAGGTTTAGTATTCCGTTTCGAATTTTTATTCTAAAAATTCTCCACTCCATTAACCTTGTTCACATAGGCACTGGGGGCTGCGCCCGCGGCGTGCCTGCACAAAATTCGCTGTCTTGAATTTCCTTCACGCTCGACACTGTCGTTCGCTGACGTTTCACTTCTGCTCACTTCGTGTCTCGCTCCCCGGGTTGCACCCGTCCGTTCACTATTTACAGTTTCAAGAAAACAAGAAAGATTAAAATTATATCGTAAAGCCATTTTGCACGAAATCAAAGATTTCGGCAAAAGAAGGCAAATTCGCTCCCCCGAGGTGGAGAGGGAGAATATTTATACAACAAAATGGCTGTCATCCTGAGGAGCGCAGCGAGCTCAGGATCTTACCGGTGATAAATGATAACAAAAAACGTTGGTCAGATTCTGAACACACACGTTTGATAAAAGATTCCAATATCAGACACTTCAGAATGACAGGAGTCAGCCGGCGGGGTGCAATTTATTGCACCAAATCTCTGCGATATGAAATTATTGGGTCATTAATTTATTATACATTTCCAGAGCTTCTTTTGCTTTTTTGTCTTTTTTCATCATTTTGCAGGTATAAGCAAGGTTATAATAAAATGCCGGCTCCTCGGGGTTAGCTTTTATAGCAAGCCCGAATTCATAACGTGCGTTGAACCAGCTTTGTTTTTTTAGATAGCAGCAGCCCTTGTTGTAATATGCGTATGCAAAATCTTTTTTTATTTTCAATACTTTTTTATATTCGCTAATCGCCATATTAATTTTGTTGTCGTAGTAGTACAAATTCCCCAGATTATAGTGAGCTTTGTAGTTGTTGTCGTCTGCGGCAATAGCTTTTTTCAGCAAAAACACGGCGTCAAGAAGTTTTTCTCTGTCCTGTGCAATATTAGCAAGAAACAGCCAGTCATCAGAAATTTTTTCCCCGTCAGGTATTTTGTTGAACAGCTGTTGGGCTTCATCAAGTTTGTTTGAGTTATACAAAAATTTTGCCTGTTCCCGTATGTCATTAACCTGAGACGGTTTAACAGTGTCCTGCGGTGGTGCCGGTTTAGTTTCTTCATTTTGTGTATCTGTAGGAAGGTCATTGGTTTTCAGGTTTTCTGCGGATTCTTCTTGTCTGTTTTTGGTTTTGTTTTCGGGTTCGGTTTTTGGCGGCTGATATTTTTTATTCTGTTTATCAGTGCGTTTTGCTTTATTTTGTATGTTTTTAACCGTGTTTTTAAATTTGCCCTGAGATGGTTCTTTTTTGGTAATTTCTTTTTCTGTTTTTATTTTTTGTGGGTTTTGTGACGTTTCATTTGTATTTTGTTTATTTTGTGACGGAACTGCAGCAGAAGAGTCCTTTGTATTATTTTCCAAAGGCGTAGTGTGAACGTTATTTTGCTGTACGGTTTCCGGTTGTTTTGGCGTGCGGATTTGCTGAATTTCCTGCAGCTTTTTAGGCGCAGCCGGTACAGGCGGCCCCTGTGCTATTGCAGGGGTAAAAGTAAATAACAAGAGTGTAATTGCAGCAGTCAGTTTTATCTTTTGCATGGCAAAATTATAATTCAATATAGCTTTTTTAACAAATGTCGGAATTTATGATTATTTTATGTAGTGTGTCTGAGTGGGACCTCGCTTGTACCCGAAGGGCATCCTGATATGTATGGCTCGTAATTTTTATACGGCACGGAAAAACTTCGTTTTTCTCTTAGCCTACCTCTAAAAAATGATACTTAATCATTTTTTAGAGTTCTTATCTCAGGCTAGGAGTGGTACACACTCTGCCGAGTAAATATGCCGATGGCATATTTACGAGAGGTAGCGAGGTCGCATAAATCATCAGCTTTACGCAAGTGACCCCATGTACTTGTTGCCGGTGCCCGGGTTATAATATGATGGTTGAACTTGTTTTATGCACCGGTTCAATAAGTTATCGGGGTCAGTTGACTATATGAAATATTCTGTGCAATAAATTGCACCCTGCTGACTCCGGCAAATAACGCACAATTTTATAGCAATGCAATATTATCGCGTGTTATAACAGCATCGTAGTTTTTATACCCCAATATCGAAAGAATTTCGTCAGAATGGTGTCCCATAATTCTTTTACAATCAGAGCAGTTGTAGTTAACCATCCCTCTGGCAAATTCGTTGCCCTCAGGGTCGATAATACTTACAATATCACCTTTTTGACAATCACCCTCAATATTTGTTATGCCTATGGGCAAAAGACTTTTATACTCCTGTGTCAACGCTTTTTTGGCGCCTTCATTAACTGTTAAACGCGCCTGTATATTTGTTGCATAGGCAATCCATCTTTTTTTGTTGGTTAAATTTTCTGTAGGCAAAAATATTGTGCCGAGTTTTTCAGACTCGTTTTCGTCAAACAGTCTTTTCACGATATGAGGCGTTTTTCCGTTGGCAATCACTGCCGTACCGCCTGAGCGGGTCACTACTTTCATTGCCTCAAGTTTTGTTTTTATTCCGCCGCGTCCGCCGCTGACAGGGCTGAGCGCATTTTTTGTAAAGTTTTCAAACTCATCGGTTATTTTTTCTACAACATCAATTTTTTGTGCCTCAGGGTTGATTTTGGGGTTGTCGTTAAATAAACCGTCTATATCTGATAAAATAACAAGCAAATCTGCATCAAGCTCGCTTGCTACAAGTGCCGACAATTTATCGTTATCAGAAAAACTTACCTCAAAAGCGTCCTGATAAAAATCAAGTTCCTCTGTAGAAACAGTATCATTCTGGTTTATTACGGGGATTGTTCCCATATTTATCAAAGTGTTCAGCGTGTCGTGCAAACTCAAATATTTTCTTCTGTGGGTAAAATCTTCTTCCGTTAAAAGAATTTGTGCCGTAACAATTCCGTACTTGTCAAAGCCGTCCTCATAAATAGACATCAGTCTTGACTGCCCCACTGCAGCGCAGGCCTGCTTTAGCGACATACTTAAAGAAGAATCCGTCCCCAGTCTTTTAGCCCCGAGCCCTACTGCACCTGAGGTGACTATAATAGGTTCTTTGCCGCTTTTTTTAAGCAGAGCCGTATCTTCGATAAATGTGTATATTCTTGATAAAGAGATTTCTTTAAAATCGTTTCTTAAAACATTTGTGCCGAATTTAAAGACAATCCTTTTTGCGTTTATTATTTTTTGCCGAATTTCTGTGTAATTTTCCATAATACGATAATTATATGCAAAAAATTATAAAAAATCTTTATCAGAATAAAAATTTTTATATATAAAATTATTTTTTTGAAGTAATATATATATTAATATAACGCCTCCGTTAAATTATCTTTAAAATACCGGGTCGTTTTCCTCAACAAATTTTAAATGGTTAGTTTTTTTAAATTTATTACAAGGATATAGTCGAGATGAAAGAACTAAAAGATAAAAACGAACAGTATAACCAGTATTTATATAAACACAAAAAAAAGCCCTCTAAAGTCAAAAACAGTTTCGGAAGTTTGATAGCAGGGCTTTTGTTGACTGTTATTGTCATAATTGCCGCGGCTTTTGCGTATATCGGTTATGCGGGAGTGGACAATAAATATACTAAAATGCTTATGACGGTGGTGGAAGATATTAACCCCAAAGAGCAAAAAGGGTTTTCTCTCCCTGTTTTGCAGCAAAGACAGAATATTCTTATTGTAGGTGTTGATTCAAACGGTGAAAATTCCGACAAATTCAAAGGCACACGTTCAGACACAATGATACTTGTGAACCTTGACCCCTCCAGCCATTCTATCAACGCTATTTCAATCCCGCGCGACAGCAAAGTCTATCTTGCCGGCGACCACGGCGTGCAAAAAATCAATGCTGCTCACGCTCTTGGCGGTATTGATTTAACTATAAAAACAATTGAAGAAACTCTCGGCATAAAAGTAAACAAATATGTTGTTATAAACAATGACGGTGTAAAAAAACTTGTTGACGCTTTAGGCGGTGTACCTGTTTATATAGAAAAAGATATGTACTACAACGACAACGCAGGTCATTTACATATAAACCTTTCCAAAGGTTTGCACGTACTTAACGGTAAACAGGTGGAGGGCTATCTCAGATTCCGTAAAGACGGGCTCGGAGATATTGGCCGAACCGCCAGACAACAGTGGTTTGTTAAAGCTGTGCTTGAAAAATTGCAGTCGCCTTCCGTAATACCTAAAATTCCCGAGGTGTTAAATATAGCGTCTGCTTATGTAAAAACAAACCTTTCTTTGTATGAAATGTCTCATATTGCAGCGGCGTTGAGAAACATTGATATGAATGACGTTGAATTTGCCACTCTTCCGGGCGCGCCGTCTAAAAAAGGCTATATCAGCTACTGGATTTTAGATCCGGAAAAAACTCAGGAAGTTATTGACAGAATGGTTTACAGAACAAAACCCTCGCCAAGTGACAAAAAACTTGTTGCAGGTATTATGTATGCGTTTGACAAAGAAGCTGAGGCAATGAAAATAAAAGACCAGCTTGAAAATTCCGGCTATGAAGTTAACTGCATAGGCAGGGCTCATCTTCCGCATTCACAGATTATCGGGCACAATACTGCGGTCACAAGCGATTTTGTAAGCTGGCTTAAAAAACAAATACCCGAGGTTAAGTCCTCACAGTTTGTTTACGACCCTGTCAGAATGTATTGCGTACACAGTGACTTTACAATTATAGTATCAGGCAGTTAATTATGGAAGCAGCACAAAAGCCAAAATATCCCAACCTTGAACGCCTCATAGAAATACTTGAAATATTGCGCGGCGAAAACGGCTGTGCCTGGGACAGAGAACAAACCCACTACTCGCTTAAAAAAAATATGATAGAAGAAGCCTACGAGGCAGTGGATGCTATTGAAGATAACGACCTGAAACATCTTGAAGAAGAACTCGGCGATGTTTTGCTGCAGGTTGTATTGCATTCTCAAATTGCAAAAGAAGAAAAAGCATTTGATATAGATGATGTTGCAAAAGGCATATCAGACAAACTTGTCCACAGACACCCCCACGTTTTCGGGAATATTAAAGTAAACGGAACGCAAGATATTCTGGCGAACTGGGACAAGCTTAAAGCAGAAGAAAAAAAACACCGCAAATCCGCGATGGATGGAATATCAAAAGCACAATCAGCGCTGATGAGCGCGCAAAAAATCAGCAAAAATGCGGTTAAAAAAGGGTTTGAGTGGCCGGATGAACAATCTTTGTGGGAATGTTTTGAGTCGGAAACCAGAGAGTTTAAAGAAGCTGTTGTCAAAGGTGATAAAGAAAACGCGGAAGAAGAACTGGGCGATATTCTTTTTGCAGCGGTAAATCTGGCAAGATGGAATAAAATTGATGCAGAACAGGCTCTTTTAAAAGCAAACAGAAAATTTATGGCACGTTTTCGAAAAATGGAAGAGATTGCCGCAAAAAATCCGGATAAACCTATGGAAAACTATTCTTTTGAAGAATACGACGCTTTGTGGAGACAGGCTAAAAAAGCATTAAAAAATCCATAACCTTAAATCGTCCTGACATGTTTTTACACCGTATATTTCATATAGCTCCGGCGCAATAAATTGCACCAAATTTTGACATTTAGTCAACTCGAAACGGAGTCCTTGCAACACAAAAGAAATGAACATAAAGAAGAAAATAAAAACAAAGATTTTTGCTTTATGTTCCACCCATTCTTTGACGCAAAGAACGGGTGGAGCCCAAGAAACTTTCCGACCTGCTGTTGCGTTCATACAGAAAGTAACACAAACTTGTGCTCGGCAACTCGGCACGTAAAAATTGCTAAAGTATAAAGATTAATTTGGTTCAAATAATTTCCCGTGCCTCAAACAAACCTCGCTTGTAGTTGTTTGTGTAACTTTCTGTAACTCACTCCACAAAGGTCGGTTTTTTTGTGAACATGCAGACCGTAAGGTGGGCAAAGCTTAAATACTCCCTCTCCCACTGGGAGCGAATTTCCGGACGGGTGAAACCCGGGGAGCGAGACACGAAGTGAGCAGAAGTGAAACGTCAACGAACGACAGTGTCGAGCGATAAGGAAATTCAAGACAGAGGGCCGGGGTGAGGGGACCAGATAAAACAGAAATCTGCTTATTAGAAATGTGGTGCAATAAATTGCACCCTGCTAACTGACTCAGACATTTCAAATATTATATTTATATAGTAAAATAAATGTAATAATTAAGGTTTTTATATGATAAATGACATGACAAAGGGCAGCCCGCTAAAGCACATTTTGCTGTTTACGGTACCCCTTTTGATAGGAAACGTATTCCAACAGTTATACAATATTGCGGACATAGTTATAGTAGGCAGAACAATAGGCACCGATGCTCTGGCTGCTGTGGGTGCAATATCGCCGGTGTTTTTCTTTGTAATGTTTGTGGTTGTGGGGTTAACAAACGGTTTTTCAATCATTACGGGGCAGAGATTCGGTGCAAAAGATATGAACGGTGTAAGGCATTCCGTAACAGTGTCTACGGTATTGAGCAGTATAATCACCATTGTTTTTTCCGCAGTACTTATGCTTTTAATGCACAGAATTTTGTACTGGATGAATGTGCCTGAGGAAATATACTCTGATGCATATTATTACATAATGATAGTTACGGCAGGTTTGATAACGGCAAATTTTTACAACCTGCTGGCGAGTATTGTAAGAGCGCTTGGCGACAGCAAAACCCCGCTTTACTTTTTAATCTTTGCCTCAATTTTAAACATTATTCTTGCGCTTGTTTTTATATTGCAATTCAAAATGGGGGTTCCGGGTTCTGCGGTAGCAGTGGTGCTTTCACAGGGTGTGTCAGCCCTGATGTGCGTATTTTATATTAAGAAAAAATTTCCGATACTTCATTTAAAGAAAGATGATTGGGTGTTTGCAATAAAACGCAAAAATTTTGACTTTGCAATGGAGCATTTGAATGTGGGCGTCCCTATGGCAGTGCAGTTTTCTGTTCTGGGGATAGGCATTTTGATTTTACAGAGTGTTTGTAATACTTTCGGCCCTAACCTTATTGCTGCTTTTACCGCAGCTTTGAGAATAGAACAAATAGCCACCATGCCGATGATGTCACTGGGGGTGGCAATTTCAGCGTATACAGCACAAAATTTCGGAGCTTATAATTTTTCAAGAATACGTTACGGCGTCAACAGGTGTTCTTTGATTTGTCTTTCTCTAAGCGTTGTTATGACTCTTATAATGCATTTTTACGGGAGCAATATTGTAGCGGCTTTTCTCGGAACAAACGCTCATGAGATTGTATCAATTGCAAGGAGTTATTTGTTAATCAGCACAATGTTTTATTTCTTTCTCGGGCAGATATTTGTATTCAGAAACGCCCTTCAAGGTATGGGAGAAACAGTGCTGCCGCTTGCAGCAAGCATTGCGGAACTTGTTATGCGCTCGTTTGCAGCAATTTATCTTGC
>CALUQS010000028.1 GCA_944322975.1 Candidatus Gastranaerophilales bacterium | reverse complement strand
AGAAAAACATGGGCTTGATGAGCATGTCTTACGGTTACGTATATGTTGCATCAGTTGCATTGGGTGCTGACAGAGCACAAACTCTTAAAGCATTCCAGGAAGCTGAAGCATACAACGGACCTTCTATTATCTTTGCTTATGCGCCTTGTATCGCTCACGGTATCGATATGAGCAAAACCCAGACAGAACAAAAACGTGCTGTTGAAGCAGGATACTATCCGCTTTACAGATACAATCCTGAAAACGAACAGCCGTTCAGCTGGGATGCTAAAGATCCTAAAGGCAGCTATCAAGAGTTCATCAGAAGTGAAGGACGTTACAAACAGTTAATGAAAACAAACCCTGAACACGCTGAAGCTCTTTATACTCAGGCTGAATCAGATGCAGCTAAGAGAATGGCTGTATTCAAATCAGTCGGCGAGTTGTTGAAGTAATTAACTAAAACTTCATAAAATCAAAACAGGTACCTGACATTGCTCGGGTACCTGTTTTTTGCTTTTATTTGTTGTGTGCACACAGATAATTACAGGTTGTCTATTTTTCCAGCAGGAGTTTTATACTTACTGTAGAAAAATTCTTTTTGTTGTATTTGTGTTCTAAAAACTTTTGTAAATCTGCTTGCGGAAATTTAGAGGTGTGCCAGTCTCTGAATTCTAAAATTTTGAAATCTGATTTTTTTATAATTTGTTCGTAATCGTCATAGAATAATCTGTTTAAAAAATCTGTATTAAAAATCCAAAAACTTATGTCTCCGGCAATTTCATTGCCGTAACTTTTTGCGAGAATTTCTTTTATTTCCTCTTGCGAATAAATAAGGTGCGCCCATGGCGGTAGTTTTATATTGTTAAAGTTGATAATTTCATTTGATGCAGTTTTATATCCTGTATGGCTACCTTTGTAACAAGACCAGATTGGGCCAAGCAGTGCAGATAGTTGCCCTCCTTTTTTCAAAATTCGGTACATGTTTTTAATACCTTCATCCAAACCGGTTATGTGTTCAAACGAATTTGTTGCAAAAATAAAATCAAATTCCTCATCTTCTCCGAAATCAAGTACTGAACGTTTAAGCAGACCGTAATTTTCGTACGGTGTCCAATCTTGTTTAAACGCAGGATCTATTCCTATCCAGCTTTTTACTCCGAGAGCTTTTGTTACTTCAGAAGGAGTCCTGCCGCCTACTTCAAGAACTTTTTTGTCTTTGAACAAATTGTTTTTTACACAAACGTCTATATGGTTCTTCTGCCAGACAGGAAGGCTTGCCAATGCAGCTGTATTCATTTGCACCTCAATTTACTTCTCATATTTTATACCAAAAACTAAAAATGAACATTTTTTATATTTTGTCGTTTATAATAGTGTAGGTATAATTTTTGAGAAGGAGAACAAATGAAAAAGTATTTAACAGCTGCTCTTATAGCTGCAATGACAGTAGGATTTATATCAACAGGAAGCTTGAAAGCTGCTGCTAACGCAGTAGAAAGAGGTTTTGTTTCTGTTTCAACCTCTGCTAATACGGAACTTCCGCCTGATATTGTCGAAATTAATATAGCTGTACAAACAGAAGATGCAAAGTCGCTGCAAAAGGCAACTGATGAAAATAAAGCTATTTCTGATAAGGTTTATAAAGAACTGTCGGCCATGATAAATGCACAAAACGGTGACTATGTTAAAACAGCAAACTTTAACGCTGCCCCTGTTTACAGCTATAAAAACGACAAAAAAAATCTTATTAAATACGAGGTATCTAATAACGTAATAGTTCACACAAAAAACATCAAAGATGCGGGCAAAATGATTGATAAAGCTATATCTTCAGGTGCAACAAACATTAACGACATAACTTTTTCTCTCTCATCCTATGACAAACAGTGTGATGAATTGCTTTCACTTGCCGGTAAAAAAGCTTACAAAAGAGCCGGATTGCTTGCAGCAAGCGCAGGTAATACTTTAGCCGGTATAAAAAGCATTAACGGAAGCTGTTCCACAAACGATGTAATAAGACCGCAATACAGATTGTTAGCAAAAAATGTTTCAATGGGTGCGTCTGCCGACGCTGCTGTTGAAAGCGCAAGCCCTATACAAGGCGGGGTTATAAAACTGTTTGCCAACATAAATGCATCTTATTTTGTTAAGTAAAACCTACACATAAATACAAATACCCGAAGACCTTATATGCCTTATATATAAGGTCTTTTTTTATTCAATTAATGAAAAGTTTTCAGGCAGATTATTTATAAGTTTTTCTATCAGGTCGATTGCTGAAATATCCAGAGCTTCACACATTCTTATAAGTGTTGAAAATTGAGGATCCTTTATACCTTTTTCCATATCAGCCCACATTGATTTCGTCATACCTATTTCATTGGAAATTAAGGAGATTGACTTGTTTTTTGCTAACCTGCATTCTTTTATAATTTTTGCAAGTTCAGTTTGCAAAATTTGTTTATTTTGTAAATATTTATTGACCATTTTTTAATGTTAGTTCTAAAATTAGAACACTTGTGCTAATATTAGAACGGCTTGTGACGCTACAATTTGTCGCAAATATGA
>CALUQS010000027.1 GCA_944322975.1 Candidatus Gastranaerophilales bacterium | reverse complement strand
GCTGGGGCGGAAGGATTCGAACCTCCGGAATGGCTGGACCAAAACCAGCTGCCTTACCACTTGGCGACGCCCCAATATACGTATTATTCAAGATACAACGATGTATTCGATTGTATATATATATTATTAAGCACATACCATGATGTCAAGCGAAAAATCATCACTTAAAAAGCCCCAATTGTTTTCCGGTGAACTGTTTTTTGTATATTTCATAGTCAAAGCAGCCGATATCATTATAAGCAACAGGATTATCCGCAAGGTCAATAATCCGTCCCTGTCCGGTCTCACAGCGTTTGATATATTTACAAAAGCTGCAAATTTTCCATTTGTCATCCTGTTTTGTTTTTTTATACCCCATAGACTAATTATACCAAAAATACAGTACACAGCCCCGATATCTTAAAAAAGATACAACAAAAGACAGGTCAGCTGTTGCTGAATTATTTCATATTGTCAACTGACCCCGATATAATAACTATACTGCACGCAAAAGCTTTGCTTTTGACTTAGCCTACCTCTAAAAAACGAAGTTTTTCCGTGCCGTATAAAAATTACGAGCCATACATATCAGAATGCTCTTCGGGTACAAGCGAGGTCCACTCAGACATTTTATTATACAAAACCAATTTTAGTGTCCTGAAATATTTTTGTTCTGCTTTTTTTCGTCATGCGTTTTATGAAAATGCCCCCACCTGAAAGAAGGATAACGTTCTTTCATTTGTTCCCAGGCAACATTTACGTCGTAATTTAAACCTCTGGTTTTAATTTCTTCACGGCGATCATGCTCCCATTCTTTAATAAAATCAATGCAGGCATGATCTATGTAATGCAATCTTTCCGCGCACAAAACAATATTCTTATCTTTTGGCAGGCTTTCTAAAGATTCTATCAAAGTAGGCAGCTGTATGAATGTAATATTCCCGTGGATTTTTGCGGTTATGGTATTTGTTTGTTCATCTAATTCTGTATCAATATCAACTTTAAGTACTTTATAAGCACTCTTTATCAACGCACAAACAAATCCTGCAACTATTCCCTCAAACAGGT
This sequence comes from Candidatus Gastranaerophilales bacterium, assembly GCA_944322975.1. GTDB lineage: Bacteria > Cyanobacteriota > Vampirovibrionia > Gastranaerophilales > Gastranaerophilaceae > Limenecus. The sequence continues at coordinate 19,158 of CALUQS010000027.1, read as the reverse complement.
TAGTAAAGAGGATAGCAACAAGTGTAATAATATATATAACGAATTCGCCCTTGCTGAGCTTAAATATATGCTTTGCTGCTTGAACATCAACAAGTTTATAACCCGTATAAACAAGTATTGCTGCAAGCGCAGAAACAGGTATGTAATTGAGTATTGAAGGGAAAAAACTTACGAACAACAGAATCCAAACTCCATGAAAAATAGCAGACATTCTTGTTTGAGCCTCTGCATTAATGTTTGCCGCACTTCGCACTATTACGCCTGTAATCGGCAAACCTCCTATAAGTCCTGAAATAGAATTCCCCACACCCTGTGCAATTATTTCTTTGTTGTAATCCGTTTTTGACCGGTCACTCATTTTGTCAATAGCTGTTGAAGTTAAAAGGGTTTCTGCACTTGCTATAAATGTTATGACAAGTGCGCTGATTAAAACTTTTATATCAAATAAACTTTTAAACATATCCGGATTTATCAGAGTAACATTACTCCAAAAATTGCCGTCAACCTGTATATAATTAATATCAAAATGCATAAGATTAGCAACAAAAGATGCAGCTATAACCGCTACCAGAGCAGCAGGAATTGCCTTTATTTTTTTGCTTGGAATTAAATCCCAGATGATTATAATCGCTATTGTTAAAATCCCTATTATGCACGCAAGATGATGACTGGAGCCGTCCATTGGCAAAACAGAATTTATTATTACACTCCACAGGTCAAAAATATTTTCTATAAATAAATTATTTGGTTTACTATCAAGCATTATATGAAATTGTGAAAGGAAAATTGAGATTCCGATTCCGGCAAGCATGCCCTGAATAATTGCGGGAGAAATTGCCCTGAACCATTTTCCGAGTGAAAGAAAACCAAAAAGTATTTGTATAAGTCCAACTGCAAAAATTATAAGAAACAATTTTTGTGCACCGAGATTGTTTAGTATGTCAACAACAATAAGAATTAATCCGGCAGCGGGGCCTGAGACCTGCAAAGAATTTCCTGATAACGCACCGACAACTATACCGCCGATTATACCGGAGATTATTCCGCAATATACCGGCAGTCCGCATGCTATAGATATACCAATTGCCAGAGGCATAGCTACTAAAAATACAATAATTGAGGCAAGTATATCCTTTTTTAAAGATTCAATTTTAATCATTATTATGTTTCACCCGTGTTATAAAACCGATTCTTATCATAACGGAGTTTTTATTGTTTTTCAATACATCTAAAATATGTTTTGTATAGCCCTGCGACATACTACAACCTGTTAAATTTTATTGCAAGTTTATTGCAAGCGTTGTTAAAAATTTATATGATTATATAAAAAATGAACTTTGAAATTTTATTTTCGTTATATTAGATGTACAAAAAATTTTACCGCATCACAAGAATAGGAGTCAGAATGAAAAAGAAAATTTTATCTTTATTTATTATCGGGGCATTATTTGCAGGAATGGGGTTAAGCGCGGAATGTTTTGCCGCACCTCTTCATCGAGGAGACGGACAGCATCGTGAGGTTAAACATAAACCGCATAAACCTATAAAAAAAGCGCCGTCAAAAAGTATTAAACATTCTCCCAAAAAACACAAACATAATGTCAAAAAAACTTCGCACAAGCAATCTCTAAAAAACAGATATAAAGCAAAATTTAAAGCACAAAAAGAACACAGAAAGTCAGTAAAACAAGCACACAAAAAGCAAAAAAAAGCATATAAATCAAACCGCCACAACAAAAAACAGACTCACAGAAATCCTTTTAGAAGAAGATAAACACGCAAAAACCACACATAATGTGTGGTTTTTATTTGTTATAAATTATTTTTAAATATTGGCTCCGCCGTTTTTTTGTATTTTTTCCAGTGCCTGTTTGGCTCCTGTACTTTGTTTTGCCAGTTGAATAACAAAATCCGCAGCTTCTTTATCACGGGCAATTGCTTCTTTAAACCCGAGAATTTGTTCAACCGACATCTTGTTTACATCCGCATCTGACATTGCATCAATATGCGATTTCAAAAGTTCTCTTGAGGTTTCATCATATCCGGGCAAACCTTTTTTAAATCCATACCACAGGTAAAATTGATGAAGTATAAAATAAATATTAATCTCAGCTGAATCCAATATGAACATATCTTTTGTTTTAAAAGAAAAGTTCAGCCTTTTTTCGCAAAACAATCCTGTCCACAAGTTTAGATAAAAAGCTTTTATTCCGCTTAGCGGTGAAATAAATCCGGGTTGTTCATTTATTTTAGTAAGAAAATTTTTGGCGTTACGAACAATATAAACCTTTGTACCATGAGCTATTATAAAATCAATAATTTTATCAGGGTTAGTTTCGCAGGTTTTAACTATATTTATTAATTCAACATTAATCGTTTCTAAAAGTTGTTTGGTTCGGGCAGTTATGGTTAAGGTTTCCGAAGCATTAATGTGAGTTTTAGTTGTTGAATTAGTGTATGTACGCGGTTTTAAAGTGTTTAATGTTTGCTCTAATCTGCTGCGTCTGCGTTGAAGTATGTAGTTTATTATTTTTTGTATGATTTTGTTCAAAATCAAAATACCTTATAACTCATTATTAAACAGAAATAACTATACAGATATTATATAACATAAAGCCAATATCACAAAAGGCGGCTTTTTTTGAAACATTAGCAAATTAAAAACACTAAAAGCAAATCATCCTACTGCCAGTTTTCGGATTGAAATTCCCCTGATTCATAATTTGGCAACTTGTCGACAGAAATATCCTCAGAAGCTTTTTTATCCATAATTTGTTCTATGGTATGCTCAATTTTGGGTTTTACAGGTTCGCTAAATTGAATATATTCGTACCCTCCAATAAAAACAAGCCCCGAGAGTATTGCAATTTTAGCTGTCTTCTTTGTAAACAACTGTTTTAAAATTACACTGTCAAAAATATTATTACTCATATCAATTTGAGCTAAAACATTTTGTGTTATTTGTCCGGGCGCCTTTTTGAGTGTATTGTTATAGGCAAATTTGATATGTTTTTGAATTATATATGTTTTTTTTAATTCTTTTTGTGCATTTTTTGATTTCATCAAATATTTTCTAAACTCAAAGTTCTCATCTGTGCTAAGCTCATTATCTACATATGGAGAAATCTGGCTCATAAATTTTTGATGTTCTCTTATGCTGAAGTTTTTTTGTTTTTGCCTTCTGGCAGAAAGTTCGATAATTTGTTTATAGGATTCTTGCAAATTTTTTATCAAAGATTTTAAATAAAAATATTTTTTACGACAGGCAGGACAAATTTTTAAATGCTCTTGTATCAAAACTCTTTCATTAAAAGAAATTTTATTATCAATATATAAAGAAAGCATTGACGAAACCTGTTTGCATATAATTTTATTTTCTTTTTCCATTATGGTTATAACCTCTGTTTTTTATGCAATATATGATTTTAAATCTTCCTGTAATTTGTTTCTGGCACGGGCTATACGTGATTTCACGGTACCAACGTTCGTATTGGTAATATCTGCAATTTCTTCATAACTCAAGCCTTGAAATTCTCTTAAAACTATTGCTAATCTGAAAGAATCAGGCAATTTATGTATAGATTTTTCTATTGTGCAGCTCAATTCACTATTCAAACTTGACTCTTCAGGCGTACAGGTATTGCATGGAACATCAGCAATATTAAACCTGTCTTTGTCATCATCGTCTTTTTTGTCAATAGGTATAGTTTTTAATTTTCTGTTTTTGCTCCTTATATGGTCATAGAATAATCTTGTAACTATTTGGTTAAGCCATGGTTTAAATTTTGCAGGTTCCTTAAGCTTTTTAATATTCCTTGCCATTTTTAAAAGCGCTTCCTGTGTTAAGTCAAGAATATCCTCACAATCGCTGTTCAAATAATAAAAAGAAGCATAGACACTGTCTTGATTGCGTTTAATAAGCTCTTCCAGTGCGTCGGTATCGTCTTGCTGGGCAAGTATAACAAGCTCTTCAATATTTTTATCTTTATGCTTTTTTCTCCCTAAAAGAAACAATATAAAAGTTCTCCTGCTGTTTTTTATTCCGGTAACTTAAAAATAGCGGAAGTATTAACGATTTAGTACATCCTTATTTATATATACAGGCAGGCGATTTAAAGCGGACATTTATAATGTCAATCAGAATATTGTAATCTCAGCTGCTTAAATTTTTTGAAAATGACAATTAAAAATAATAAGCACATTGCAAGAAATGAGACTGCAAGCCCAATCCAGAATCCTCTCAAAGACATTTTGTAATGATATGCAAGCATATATCCAAAAGGCAAGCCAAAAAGCCAGTAGCCGGCAACAAGTGTTCCCGATGCAATTTTAGTCATTTTCAAGCCTTTTAACACCCCGCTCAAACTTACTTGCAAACCATCGAACATCAAATAATAAGCTGCAATATGCAAAATTGGAAGCCCGAGAGAAAAAATTTCCCGACTCTGTGTAAAAATTCCTAAAAGCTGTTCAGGTACAGTAATTAACAAAAACGAACAAAACAGCATAAATAATACGGACATTGTTGTCCCTGATACAGAATATCTTCTTATTTCTTTCAGATTCTTTGCACCGTTAAAAAAGCCGACCTTAATGGCTATTGCCGCAGAAATTGACATCGGGATTACATAAGCGCTGGAGGTTATTGTTACGCAAATATTGTGTGTTGCAGCAAGGATGCCTGCTTCACGCCCCACAAGTATTGTTATAAGGTTAAATCCTAAAAATTCCAAAAACATAGCAATTCCTATCGGATAACCTATTTTTAACAGCTGCTTGATGAGGTTTTTGTCAAAAGGATTTTTAAATTTAATTAAACTAAAACAGTAAACCAAAAGAACAACCCCCATCAATGTTCGCACAATAAAAGCCGCAAGAGCCAGCCCGATTACCCCGAGTCCTGGCAGCGGCCCTACCCCGAACACAAGTGAATAAGCAAGCAGGTAATTAAGAACAAGTGCAAAAATAAGTATAAGGTTTGGAAATTTTACAATTTCATATGCAAGCAAAAATTCTCTTAAACACTGGTATAAATACATTCCAAAAAGTGAAAAAGCACAGATAAAAATGTATTCTTTTATCATGGGAACAAGCATCGGTTCAAATCCCATTTTTGAGATTAACGGAACAGTCAACAAACATATTGCACAAAATATTACGGCAAGTATTACTGCGTAGTTCAAAACAGTAAACAAAAACTTTTTAGTAGGTTTACGGTTTCCTCTGAGGTTAGACAGCTGTATTGATATTGCAGACATAAGCCCCATTCCCATGATAAGTACGCAAAAAACAATTGAATTTGCAATACTTATTGCAGCAAGTGTGTTTGTAGAATGTTTTGCGGCAATAAATACGTCTGTAGCACCGATAAGGCTCTGCCCCAAATTTCCGACAATAAGCGGTATGGACAAACCTATAATTTCCGTAAAGTATTTTTTATAAGAATATAATTTTTCGACTAATTGCATAAACTTTAAATAGTTATTGTAAAAAAGATTATTTATTCAATTTAGCACAACAAAAATATTAAGCAAAGTTATAATATAGTGTAAACTTGAATATAAGTTTCAAGGACTGGTACTATCTAAAAATGTGTGAGTATTATATAATATTTTTGACAAACTCAAGGGGACAGATATGCCGTTTAATTTTAAAAAATTATCAATACCTGATGTAATACTCGTAACACCCAAGGTATTTGGCGACAGCAGAGGCTTTTTTATGGAGTCTTACCAAAAATCTGCGTTTGCACAAAACGGGATTGATGTGGATTTTAATCAGGATAATCACTCAAAATCAACAAAAGGGGTTTTAAGAGGTCTTCATTACCAGAAAAATCCTAAAGCACAGGCTAAACTTGTCAGATGTTCAAAAGGAACGATTCTTGACGTTGCCGTTGATATCAGGAAAAATTCGCCAACTTTTGGCAATTGGGTGGGAGAAATACTCTCTCAGGAAAATAAAAACATGCTCTATATTCCCGCAGGATTTGCTCACGGTTTTGTAGTTTTGAGTGATGAGGCGGAACTTTTGTATAAAGCCTCAAACGAATACTCAGCAGAAAACGACAGAGGTATCAGGTGGAATGACCCTGATATAAATGTGGAATGGGATATTGATTTTGAGCCTTTAATTAGTGAAAAGGATTCCAAACAACCTTTCTTAAAAGATATCAAAGAGGAGGATTTATTTTGAAACTTTTAGTTACCGGCGGCGCAGGTTTTATCGGAAGCTGCTTTGTCAGGCATATACTTAACAAATATCCCGATTACAGGGTAATAAATCTTGATGCATTGACTTATGCGGGAAATATTGAAAACCTTGACGATGTGAAGGATAACCCTAACTATAAATTTATCCATGGCAACATTTGTGACAAGCAACTTGTACGTGAACTTGTAAACGAGGTTGACGCTGTCATTAATTTTGCTGCTGAAAGCCACGTTGACCGCTCTATTACAGGCCCTGAAATATTTGTACAAACAAATGTAGCCGGTACTTTAAATCTTTTACAAGCCTCTAAAGAAGCTAATATAGAAAGATTTTTGCAGGTTTCAACTGACGAAGTATACGGAACACTCGGCAAAGACGGATATTTTTACGAAACCACTCCTCTTGCACCGAACTCTCCTTATTCCGCGTCAAAAGCAGGAGCCGACTTGCTTGTCAGAGCATACTTTGAAACCTACAAAATGCCTGTATTAAACACAAGATGTTCCAATAACTACGGACCGTATCAGTATCCGGAAAAACTTATACCGTTTTTTATATCTAAACTCTTAAAAAATGAAAAGGTTCCGGTCTACGGCGACGGGTTGAATGTACGTGACTGGTTATATGTATACGACCATTGCAGCGCTATCGATGTTGTTCTGCACAAAGGCAGGGTCGGGGAAGTATACAATATAGGCGGTCACAACGAAAAAACAAACCTTGAAATAACAAAAATTATTTTAAACGCAATGGGCAAAGATGAAAGCTCTATTGAATACGTTCAAGACAGACTCGGGCATGACAGACGTTATGCAATAGACAACCGTAAAATCCAGACTGAACTCGGCTGGCAGCCTTCATTGACTTTTGAACAGGGTATAAAACTCACTATTGACTGGTACCTTAAAAATCAGGATTGGATTAAATCAATTGAGGCTAAAAAAATGAAAGCGGGGGCGCTATAATGAAAGTTCTTGTTACCGGTGCAACCGGCATGCTCGGCTCAGACCTTTGTCCCATGCTTGAGGACTCCGGCTTTGAAGTTATAGAAACGACACGCGATGAGCTTGATATTACTGACGAACAAAATGTAAAATCCGTAATAAACGATGTAAAGCCGGATTATGTAGTTCACTGTGCTGCCTACACAAATGTCGATAAGGCACAAGAGGAATTTGACAAAGCAGAACTAGTCAACGCAAAGGCTGCAGAATACATTGCACAAGCCTGCAAAGAAAACGAAGCTGTTTTGATATACATATCAACCGATTATGTTTTTGACGGTGAAAAACAAACTCCGTATGAACCGGATGACCCGACTAACCCGATTAATGCATACGGATTGACAAAACTGCACGGCGAACAGGCAGTAGAAAAATATTGCGACAAATATTATATTCTAAGAACAAGCTGGCTGTACGGACACCACGGTAAAAACTTTGTCGAAACAATGCTGTCGCTGGCCGACAAACCCGAGGTAAAAGTTGTTGATGACCAGATTGGCTGTCCTACTTGGACCGTTGATTTGTCTGATGCAATTATCAGTTTTATTGATGAGGATCCCGATTACGGCATATATCATGCATGCGGCAGCGGGAGTACAAGCTGGTACGGTTTTGCAAAAGAAATTTATAAACAGAAAAAACTTAAGGTTAATTTAAACCCCTGTACTACACAAGAGTTTCCGCGTCCTGCAAAACGTCCTAAATACAGCGTAATGAACAATGAAGGGCTGTTAAGAGACTGGAAATTAGCTTTAAATGAGTATTTAGAATTGAGGATAGAAGATTAATGAAAGGTATTGTATTAGCAGGCGGAGCAGGCACAAGGCTTTACCCAAGCACAATGGTAGTATCAAAACAACTTTTGCCGATTTACGACAAACCCATGATATATCACCCGATATCGGTGCTCATGCTTGCAGGTATAAAAGATATCTTAATTATTTCCACACCGCAGGATTTACCAAACTTTAAAAAATTACTTGGTGACGGGTCAAACTATGGTATCAAATTTGAATATAAAGAACAGCCTTCACCGGACGGATTAGCTCAGGCGTTTATTCTTGGTGAAGATTTTATAGGTCAAGACTGTGCTGCTTTGATACTCGGGGATAACATTTTTTACGGCCCAGGGTTTTCCGGTACGTTAAGAAATGTTGTAAAAAGAACTAAAAACTCAGGCGGGGCAACGGTATTCGGATATCAGGTTAAAGACCCTGAAAGGTTCGGGGTTGTGTCTTTTGACGACAGGGGCAAGGCTCAAACGATTGAAGAAAAACCGAAAAATCCTAAATCAAACTACGCTGTAACAGGGTTATATTTTTATGACAACACTGTTGTTGACAAAGCAAAAAAACTTAAACCCTCACAACGCGGAGAACTTGAGATAACTGACCTTAACAGGTTGTATCTTGATAAAGGAGAGCTGAGTGTGGAAATACTGGGACGCGGTTTTGCATGGCTTGATACGGGAACACATCATTCTCTGCTTCAGGCAAGCCAGTATGTTCAAACCATAGAAGAAAACCAGGGTATAAAAATTGCCTGCCTTGAAGAAGTTGCATACAGAATGGGATTTGTCACAAAAGAACAACTTAAAGTTCAGGCAGAACAATATAAAAATAATGAATACTTTAACTATATAAAAAGAATAATCTTATAACGGACAGTAAATCATGCAAACATTAATAATAAAAACAGTTGCAGCGCTAAACAGCTTTAACGAATGGTTATTTTCGCCGCTGGACAGTTTCATTGATAAAATACCGCTGGCGCACTGGGTTGCCGACGCAATAAAAGACAGTTTTCATATGCTGCCGTTTTTGTTTTTTATATTTGTTGTGATTGAGATTATAGAATATTTTTATTCAAATAAAATGACACAGCTGGCAAAATATTCAAGCAAAGCAGGTCCGATTGTCGGCAGTCTGGCCGCGTCATTTCCTCAGTGCGGATTTTCAGTAATTGCCTCTACTCTTTACACAAAAAGATTGATAACCAAAGGAACCCTGATTGCCGTATTTTTATCGACCTCTGACGAGGCGATTCCCGTTATAATGTCGGAACCGTCTAAAATGTATTTGATAGTGCCAATTTTAATAGCCAAAATCTTTATAGGGATATCCGCAGGCTATTTAATAGATTTTTTGCTTGACCAGTTTAAAAAAGACGATGATGCAGCCTTAAATCAATCAATAGATGAGGATATTGAAGAAGGCTGCTGCAAACACCACGTTCATAAACCGCGAAAAAGAGACCTTTTATTACATCCGCTTGAACACACTTTGAATGTATTTTTATTCATTGTTTTAATCACAATCGGGTTAAACTATCTTGTCCACCGTGCAGGCGGAGAAGAAAATTTGGGACAGTATTTTTTACATAACTCGATATTGCAGCCTGTTATAACGGCAATAGCCGGTTTGATACCTAACTGTGCAATATCAATTGCAATAACATTAATGTATATTAAAGGTGCAATTGGTTTCGGCGCGGTAATTTCAGGACTATGTTCAAGCGCCGGTCTGGGGCTGCTTATCTTATTGAAAAAAAACAGCCCGTTTAAAGATTCTTTAAAAATTATACTTATACTGCTATTTGTTAGCATATTCTGGGGTATAATATTTCAGAGTTTATATAATTAAAATCTAAGGAGAAATATATGGTTCTTAAAATGTTAATCAAATGGGTATTTTTTGCACTTGCACTTATGCTTACTGCATGGCTTATCCCCGGCATTTCTGTCAGCAGTATATGGGCAGCTATGCTGGCATGTGTAATCATTGCCGTAATAAATATATTTGTAAAACCGGTGCTGCAGCTGCTTACCCTGCCGATTAACATAGTTACAATAGGGTTGTTTACACTTGTGATAAACGCACTGTTATTTATGTTTGCAGGCTGGATAGCACCGGGGCTTGAAGTTGACGGCTTTTTAAGCGCATTATTCGGCTCTGTTGTATTTTCGCTGCTGAGCCTTATAGTCAGCAAGCTTTAAAGCCTTTTATATGTATTTAAGTGGGTTCCGTCCATGTCGTATTTTTTGACATAACCGCTTCCGTCAGAAGAAAAATAGCCGACGGGGTGTCCTGTTTTGTCATAAATCATTGTTTTTGTATTAGACATAGGTTTAAAATATCCTGCGGCATGCCCGTATTTGTCGTATACATACGTTTTGCCGGGCTGGTTAGTTGCATACTGTGACAACTTATTGCCGTATTTGTCATATTTTGTGGTATTGCCAAAACCGTCTTCTATGTAATATCCTGTTTCTGCTCCGTAAGTATCGTATTCAATAACGGAGATGTTTGACTTCAAGTTATATTTATTGACTTTTACTCCGGTTTTATTAAGGTCTTTGAGGGATGAGCCGATACCCCCGGCGTAATTTGATGCTGCATACGCAGAGCCAAAAATTAAGGATTGCAATAACAAAAAAGATATTATTGATAAAACTGATTTATTCATAAATTATTTTATTGCCTCATGTTAAGAAATGCCCCGATATAATGTCTGTAATTATATTTTAACACCTTATCGCCGGAATATCACTATATCATTTTAAAAATACAAAACAAACATAAACTGAATATATTGCCGGATTTGCGCTATTAACGGGAGCCTGAATTCTCAGACACAATAATTGTTAATAATACACTTTATTAAGAATTGTAAAAAAACTTTACTTTTGAAGTGATTTTTGTTTATAATTAGCAAATAATAAAATTTACAAACTTAAAGCATTTGCCGAAATAAAATCACAATACAAAATAGATTGGAAAACCTATGAAAACCGAAAATCTAGTATATAACCTTCAAAATTTTCAACAAACCAAATATCCTAAGGGTAAAATGCGAGAGCAAATACAACCTGAGAACGCAAGACCTGTGTTTAAAGGGAATAATGTGTACGGTTATGACAATTTTGAAGTGAATAAAAGTGTGACCAAAACGACCGCAGGACAAAATCCGAGCGGTCGTTTGAGTTTTAAAGGCAATCCGGCGCCTGTAATAGCAAAAACTTTTGGAGAAAAACTTGCAGTTAACAGATGGTTCAACAAATTTTTAGACATACTTGCCGATAACTCACTGATAGCAGACGCTCTTATTGCTCTTGGCTTAACAACCATTGCAAGACCAGCTTCTATATACATAATTCCTACAAAAGATCCTCATGAAAAGAAAAAGAATAATTATCAGGTTGCGCATTCTATAAGCACAGGTGTTCTCGGTCTTGCAACAACAATTGCCGTGGCCGAACCCGTAAAACGCGGGGTTAAAAAGGTAATGAATAATCCTTCAAAATATATGAAAAATGATGCAACCTACATAAAAGAAAATGCGCGTGTCTTTAAAGAAACCGCCGGCAGACTGCATCAGCCTATATTCTTACCGTTAAGAGCCGCTTTAACAATCGCTATTGTTCCGCCTATACTTAAAATGCTGGGCTTATCTAAGACTGTTAAAGACGTAAAACCGACTGATAAAGCTAAAGTTGACTACTCATTCATGAGCTTTAAAGGCAGCGAATCAAAATCATTTAAAGGCTTTACAAAAGTAAAATCAAACTATGATACAGCATACGATAAAGCTTTTGACCAAACTAAATTAAACAAATCAGCAAATCCTTCCTTCAAAGGTGCAGGAGCAATAGTAACTGAAGGTATCGCAAAAGGGGTCGGAAAAATTGCTGATACAAACGGATTCAAAAAATTTATCGAATGGTTTAAAGATCAAAAAAACTGGTTCCCTCATTTGATTGCCGCTGAAAGTTTGTGGTTGTCCGGTTTTTATATGCAACAAACTGCAACCTCTAAAACTATAGAAAAAGATCAGAAGTTACCGATGATATTAAATCAGGGTATAACAGCAGCTTTATGCACATGGGGTGCATACGGACTCGATGGTGTTATCAACAAAAAACTTGATAAATACAAAGAAGTATATAAAAGAATGAATCCTCAGTTAAGTGAAGAAGTAATGAACAGAAGACTTATCGGTATAAGACTTTTAGGTCCAATTGTTATATTCACTACAATCTACAGATTTGTCGGGCCTGTTGTGGTTACTCCTGTAGCAAACTGGATTAGCGAAAAAATACAACCGCATAAAAAAGTTGTATAAAATTTTATTTGACACTTTGTGTGTAAGCTGTACATACTATCTAAAGTAAGTTTTGCTGCCCTTCCTTATACCCAGAGGGAAGAATAGCGTTTTACATAATAGTTTGTATCTTTTAGAAGTTCCGCTTTTGCATTTTTTACAAAATCAATATTTCCGTCCAGATTGCACAGCAGCATGGCTGTTTTTTCTCTGATTGTGTATTCTTTAATCTTTAAACACTGTTCTAACACATATTCAATATTATTATCACACGGCGGATACACAGCGTTTAAAGCTTCAAGCCCCCAGTAAAGATTAAATAATTTTTTTGTATACCAGTTACTGCGCTTTAATTTTTCAAGTTCTTCAAAAACAATTTTCAATCTTTCATACAACTTAGATAAAAAATATGTTTTATCTTCAACTAATGGAAGAATTTCTACTATAAGCCTGCAAATGTTAGGGTTGATATCGTTCACAGCTTTAATCAGTATGTCATAAGTTTTTTTATTCTGAAAAAATTGTCTGTATTGTACGGTTTTAAAAAATTCATTTATTTTTTGTGCACAGGCCTCTCTTATCAACCCGTGGTGATTAACAAGATGTTGTATCAAAAGCACAGCCTCATCGTGCGTGTGAATATCAGAAAGTTTTAAAATGCATATTTGTTTTTCGATATCTATCTCCGGTCTTAAGTTTGAATCAATTTCGAGCAATTTAAAAAGCTCAGCGCGAGTATATTCTTTTTCGCAGAGCGCAACAGCTTTTTCGATTTCTTTTAAAATTTGAACATCTTCATTCATAGTAAACAATATAACATAAGCGGGCATTAAAAAAAGCAATACAGCCGGATAAAATGCATGTTGATGACAAAATCAGAAGTTTAAATAAATTAATTTGTTAATAAAAAGAGAGGGAAAAAACGTGAGAGAATTTTTTGATTTAATGAAAGAAATACTTTTGATAAAAAAGGAAACCCAGTCAGACATAGGTTTAGCCAGCTTAAAGAGAACAAACTTCATGTCTGTAAATAAGAGAAAGAAAAAAATTAAAAAAGAAGTAAGTTTGTCTGAGCTTATGCGTCGTCACTGAGCTAATCAAGGTAATAAAAAAATTAAATAGCAATTTCTTCTAACATTACAACAGCATCAACAGCAAGGCACTTCCCTTCACCGATAGGCCCCATCATTTCCATAGTTTTTGCTTTTACTGAAATTTGAGAAATATTTAAATTCAAAACAGAAGCGAGGTTTGCTCTTATGTCATTAATAAAAGGAGCAAGCCTCGGGGATTGTGTTTTAATTGTTGCATCTATATTGTTGACTTTATATCCTGCTCTAACAACCTCGTAAAGAGTTTGCGCAAGAAGTTCCGTACTGTCGCAGCCGTAATATTGCGGATCAGTATCAGGAAAATGCTGTCCGATATCACCGAGAGCAAGCGCACCAAGCATTGCATCAATAATGGCATGGCACAAAGCGTCCGCATCAGAATGGCCCAAGAGCCCCTTATTATGATCAATTTTTACACCGCCGAGTATCAGATCTCTGTCCATAACAAACTGGTGTAAGTCAAATCCGTGTCCGATTCTAAAGTGCATATTTTTCTCCTATAAATTTTCCAACAGCTTTAACGACTCCATCGTTGTCAACAGAATCCGTAATGTAATCAGCAATCTTTTTCAAATCCTCGCTTGCGTTTCCCATAGCAACTTTTGTTCCTGCAGCAAGGAGCATTTCTATGTCGTTATCCTGATCACCGCATGCCATAATTTCTTCTTTATTTATTCCCCACATATCTGCAAGAAATTTCAGCGCATTTCCTTTTGTAGCAACAGGATTAGAAAATTCGCAAAATCTCGGGGTTGAGCGAATTACATATAATTTATCTTTGTATTGCTCCGCCATTTCTTTTTGCAGGTTTTTAATTAAATCAACATCATCATCTATAGCGAGTATTTTGTTAACCCCTTTTAAATCTATATTTTCACAATTTCCAACAATTTTATATTCGATATTTCTATCCGCTACGTATTCTCTAACCAATCTGTCGTCATGCTCAACAATTAGAACATCATCAATGTACAGATTAAAAAATATATTCTTTGCTTTAAGACTTAAAATAACCGCACGGGCGAGATTTTCATCCATCGGCTGTTCCCACAAGGTTTTATCGTTGTTTATAAAATCTTTTATAAGCCCGCCCTGATAACAAATCACAGGAGCACTAAGCCCCAGTTCAGCAGCAATTGATTTTGTTGCGACATACATTCTGCCTGTGCACAGTACAACTTTTATACCGTCTTGCACAAGACATTTAAGAGTGTTTTGCACCCTTTTTGTTGCGGTATAATCTTTTTTAAAAATTGTTCCGTCTATATCCAGAACCAGCATCTTTATATTATTCATAGAGTTTTATGGTTTTAAGAGATTTTCAAAGACATTTCACTTATGTTTACAGGTTTCTACAGCCCGTGCGACTGCACAAATTGTCTTTGCATCATTAATTGTACCATTTTTTATAAGATTTTGCACATCTGTTAACGGAAGTTCAAAATATTCCAAAATTTCACCCTCATCAGGGTCGGGTCTGTCGAATTTAAGCCCCGTTGCTTTAAACAAATAAAGTTTTTCATCGCATATTCCAAAGGTCGTAAAAATATATCCGAGAGATTTCCAACTTTCTGCAACAAAACCCGTTTCTTCCCTGAGTTCTTTTTTTGCGGCAAACAAAGGCTCTTCTCCTTTTTCAAGCCTGCCGGCCGGAAGTTCTGTTTGCACACAATGAACAGCATAACGATACTGTTTAACAAGCAAAATATTCCCGTTTTCTTTTTGTGCAAATATTACGACTCCGCCGGGATGATGGATTATTTCTCTATGTCTTGCAAGTCCGTCTGATAAAATAATTTCATCATCAGTTATATCAAAGATTTTGCCTTTATAAACAGTCTTGCTTGAAATCGTTTTTTCTTCAAATTTGTCCATAGCATTAACCTTTTGTATAAAATGAATACTAATAAATTATGCTCCATATATGCAAGCCTTGCAAGTTTTCAGGATAACACCCGCATTATACATTATAAAAAATATATGTTTTTAGTATAATAATAAAAAGACATGAAAGGTTTTAAATGTTAGAATATATACATTCTTTTTTAGGCTATTTTTCAAAACTGTTTGTTACTCTTGACGGAATCGGACTTGCGCCGGTGTTTATTGCTTTAACTGCAAATTCCAAGAAAAAATGGCGTAATATTATGATGAACAAAGCCGTCGTTATTGCTTTTTTCATTTTGATATTTTTTGCTTATACCGGTTCAGTTGTGCTCGATTTGCTTGATATAAGCTTAACGGCCTTAAAAATAGCAGGAGGCATACTGCTGTTGATTATGGCAATAGACCTTGTACTCGGCAACCCCGAACCGGCTATGAACAACGAAAATAAAGAGGAACGCAAAGAATCTATGAGAAGAAAAGATATTTCCGTATTTCCTCTTGCGATACCTTTATTGTCAGGGCCTGCTACAATCACTATGCTGACTATTTGTATGAAAAATGCGCAGGGAATGCCGCTTGAACGGTCATTAATTATTGCTGCACTGGCTGTTAACCTTATTGTTGTATGGCTGATTTTAAAATTTTCCTCCAAAGTCAGCCAGCTGCTGGGAAAAACAGGGGTCAGCGTTATCAACAGAATAGTAGGTATTTTGCTCGCAGCAATGTCGTGCGAATTCTTGATGAACGGCTTAGTCGAAATACTTAAACAGGCAAGATAATTTTGTTTGTTTTAAAATATGATAACAGCAGGCATGTCGTTTTACAGTATTGAATCTGTCAGCTACTATCGTAACCAAGGTAACTTAAATGCAAAACAGAGAGTTAATAGAAAAAATAAATAAATTAAAGAAAGGAAAAAATGCAATTGTTCTGGCTCATACTTACCAGAATATTGAGATAGATGAAGTTGCAGATTTTTCAGGCGATTCTCTGTATCTCAGCCGTCAGGCCGCCAATACCGACGCTGACATAATTGTTTTTGCCGGTGTGTATTTTATGGCGGAAACAGCAAAAATTCTCTCACCAAACAAAACGGTTCTGTTACCGAATCTTTCAGCCGGCTGTGCAATGGCTGACAAAATTAACGCAAAGCAGTTAAGAGACTTTAAAACCCAACACCCGGGAGTTCCCGTCGTATGTTATGTTAACTCAACAGCGGAAGTTAAAGCAGAGTCTGATGTCTGCTGCACAAGTGCAAATGCTGTTAACGTAGTTAAGTCTCTAAACTCTAAAGAGGTGTTGTTTGTTCCTGACCAACATCTGGGCAGCTATGTAGAATCACAGCTTGACGGTGTAAAAGTTATTACTTATTCGGGTTTCTGTCCTGTGCACCATGCTATAACACCGCAAGATATAATAAACAAAAAAAATCTTTATCCTGATGCCAAAGTTATGGTGCACCCGGAATGTTCGGTTGAGGTTACTAAACTGGCTGATTTTGTCGGTTCAACAACTGCTATTATAAAAGCGGTTAAAGAAAGCGTTTCAAAAGAATTTATCATTGTTACTGAAAAAGGCGTTGTACAACGGCTTGAGCGTGATTGTCCGGACAAAAAATTTGTTTTAATCAATGAAAAAGCTATCTGTGACACAATGAAACTTTTGCATCTTGAAGATATTTTAAATTCACTTCAAAATAACCATTTTGAAATTGATGTTAACCCTCAAATTGCTGCTAAGGCATTGAAATCAATTGACAGAATGATTAGCATAAACGCATAAAGTTTCTTACTGCTTCAATATCCATAACTATGCTACAAATTACAGATTTTCTTTGTTTCTTAAAGTTTTTCTGTATTTTAAAATTTTGTCTATGTCGGGCGAAAGCGAAATTTCAAAACTAAATCTCGGGTTTCTGTAATAAACCTCATTGGGGTTATGCATAAGCGGACAGCCCCAGTACAATCTGGCCGTAGCATCCCCCGGAAGAGATATCCTTAAACCTAAACCCATACTGAGCATATAATCAGCCTGTGTGTAACTTCTGGCGCCCGGGCCTTCACCTTTAAACGGATATATACCGGCGTGGTCAACAAACGCAAGAGCCTTAACATAGCTGCCGATAAAAGGTATTTGTCTTTTTTCGTTTTTGCGTTTGATGGTGATTTTTTGAGGTGCAATCGGGAACAAAAGCTCTGTGCTTATTATGTAACCCGAACGTCCTATTAAAAGACCTTCTGAATACCCTCTTACAGTAGCAAGACCGCCTGCCTGAAACTGGTCAATGTAAGGCATAACATCTTCAGGCGAGAATTGATACATGCCTCTTAACTGCCCGACAATGCCGTGCCCGAAATCATGCAGCCTTATTAAACTACCCGTGTATTTAAAATATTTTATATCTCTGTCAAATAACGGAAACGCCTGATATACACCCTGATTCAAATACCATATACCTTTTTTGGTGTCTAATCTTGCATTTAAGGCCGCTTCTAAACTGGCTATTCTGTCAGTGTTTATTGTGTAACCGCCAAAAGCAGTGGCTGCCTGTTTGTAGTTTGCCCCGACATATCCGTTTAATTCAAAGTTTGGTTTTCTGATTAACGGGTGTGTGTAGTATAAAGCGTAGTTGTAAGAACGGCTCTCAATATCAAATATTTTGTACGGGCCTTCGCCTATCTGCGCATAGCTAGAGGAGAACAGAAATCCGACTCTGCCGTCGTATTTGTTTACGGGTATGTTGTAATCCGCAAACGGTGTAACCGAGTGTCTGCTTGCGTAAGAGCCTAATGTAAGTCTGTCACGCTGCTTAAACAAGCTGTCAGCCTGCAGCATCAAACCGCCTCTTAACTCGCCGATAGTCTTTCTTCCGGCGTTATCCATCAAGGCTGTAACACGGAACGGAAATTTTTCGTCAGCCTGAAGTTTAATGTCGGTTGTACCGATTTTTTCACCTTTTACAAGGTTTGCTTTTAATTTTATTCCGTTATTGTATTTGTTAAATTTTAATATGTCCTGCTCGAGTTCGACTATCTGAAAGATATCGCCTTCTTTTGCGGAAATTCTTTTTTTAACGTAGTTTTCGGATGTCCATTTTGCGTTTTCAACGCTGACTTCGCCAACAAGCCCTTCAACAAGATTTATTCTTACAACTCCGTCTTGAATTGTCTGCGGCGGCAAAAATGCTCGTGCCGTTACATAACCCTTTTCTGCGTATGCGTAGTTAAAATCCTGAACAAGTTTTTCTAAATCCTCAAAAGAAACATACTGCCCGATAACAGAATCCGTAATAGCCTGAATCTCTGCATCTGAGAGAATTTGAGAGTTGGTTACACCTACCGCTTTAATAAAAACTTTGCCGTCTTGAACATTTGTTTTCTCAGTTTTGGCTTTAATAGTAGTAGTTGTATCCGTCTTTTCTATAATTTTTTTTTTGCTGTCATCCTGCGTCGCAGAATCTTCTGCGGCGTTGCCAGTTGATTGTTCCTGTATTTGTTCTTCCTGATTATCTTTGGATTTGCGTTTGAAAAAACCGAATCTTTTTTTCTTTTTTTGCTGCTCTTTTTTTAAAAGCTCTTGCTGTTCTTTTAATTTTTGAGAAGTTTCCGCGTCGTAAATTTTTTCGCCGCTGCCTGTTTCGTCTTTTATAACTTCGTCTTTTTTATGTTTGCCTTGTTTTCTGTCCTGAAAGTTTTGAAAATCTTCGGCTTCGTCCTGCAGCCTTTGTTTTTCTTTCAGCATCATCATGTCGTGGCTGTTAATAATACCGCCGTAATTCATGTTTGTCGGAATATCCGACGGATTAAAACCGCCAATCGGGTCGGCAAAACAGCTGCTTTGAG
>CALUQS010000026.1 GCA_944322975.1 Candidatus Gastranaerophilales bacterium | reverse complement strand
GCAATATTTCCGCAAAGCAGTATGATTCTGGGTTTTAATGTTTCAATTTGAATATCCAGATATTCTCTGCAAGCGGCTTTTTCCTCCGGCAACGGGTCACGGTTGTCCGGCGGACGGCATTTTAGTGTGTTGCAGATATAAACATCTTTTTGACGGGACAAACCAACACAGTCAAAAATTTTATCCAATAGCTGTCCGGCTTTACCGACAAAAGGCTCTCCTTTTTGATCCTCCCAGTACCCCGGGGCTTCGCCTATAAGCATAAGTTTGTGGTTTGGCACCCCGCCGGAAAAAACAGTTTTTGTTCTTGTTTTGCAAAGTGCACACTTATCGCAGCAGCGGCATTTCGCTTCTGTTCTTTCAAGAATTTGTTGAATTGTTCTTATTTCTGTCTGCATATGCAAGCCTTATATTTTATTATGCCGGTTATTAGCGGCTATATGTCAGAAGATTACAAAATGAAGAATTTATATAAAGCAAACAATGTACCTGAAATCATTATGCAAACAGGTATTGTCAAAACCCACGCCCAGACAATGTTGCCTATAACACCCCATTTTACGGCATGTGCTTTGTATGTTGTGCCAACACCCATAATCGCGGTAGAGATTACGTGCGTAGTGCTCAGCGGAACTCCGAAATGAGACGCCAAAAGTATTATAGATGCTGCAGAAGTTTCTGCAGCAAAACCGTTAATCGGTTTTAGTTTAATAATTTTGCTGCCCATTGTTTTAATAATCTTCCAGCCGCCTGACATTACGCCGCAGCACATAACCGTTGCACAGGCAAGGATAACATAAACGGGAATTTCAAACTCGCCGTTAGCTCCGCCCTTGACAATACCTCCGGCAAGAAGTGCCAGTGTGATGATACCCATGGTTTTTTGAGCATCGTTAGAACCATGGCTCAGCGCCATCAAACCTGCTGAAAAAATCTGGCAGCGTCTGAATCTTCTATTAATTTTATCAGGGTTAGCTTTGTAGAATATTCTCAAAAGTATTGCCATAACAATAAGTCCGGTGAAAAAACCTATCAACGGCGCCATAAACATAGGAGCAATAACTTTGTCTGCAAGTTCTAAAAATCTTACACAGTTCCATCCCGCATTGACAACAGCAGCACCTATAAGACCGCCTATCAATGCATGAGACGAACTTGACGGAAGTCCGAAAAACCAGGTAATCAAATTCCATATAATAGCCGCACACAAAGCACAAAATATTACATGTAACGTGATTGTAGAAGGGTCAATAATCCCTGCACCTATAGTTTTTGCTACGTGGGTTCCTGTCAGGGCGCCCGTAAATTCCAGCACAGCACCGTAGACTACGGCTTGCCTCGGGGTAAGCACTTTAGTAGAAACTACTGTCGCAATTGCGTTAGCCGCATCATGGAATCCGTTAATGTATTCAAAAACCAGTGCACCAACTATTACCAATACTAACAATACTATTGAAACTGTCATATATTTTTCTTTCCTTAAATCTTACCATTGCCAAAAAGCTTAGGATTGTTTTAACACAACGTTAACAACCGCATCTGATACGGAAAAACAGCTGTCTAAAGCGTTTTCAATATCTTTGTGGATGTCTCTCAATTTGATAACAGTCAGGGCGTCATATTTGCCTGAGAACAGTTCATCAATAGCATGGTAGTGGATTTCATCACCGTAAGATTCAATCTCTTTCATCTTAAGGTTTGTTTCTGTCATTTCTTTTATAGAGCTTGACTTTTTAAAGTTGTGGATAATAATTTTTAACTCTTCTGTTGCCTGATACAGGGTTTGCGCCTGTTTTTGCATGTTTTCGGTAAAGTTTTCCAATCTGTAAACTTTCAGGTTTAAAGAGGCTTTAACAATTCTTTTTGTGATTTTATTAAGCAAAGAGGCGATAGATTGTATATCTTCTCTGTCAATAGGGGTAATCAATGTAACATTTAACTGGTGCAATGTTTCTTTAAGCAGGTCATTGCTTTTGTGTTTAAGTCTTTTTACGTTTATCACATGTTCATCAGTTAAAGAACTTGTCACAATATCTTTGTACAAAGACGCAACATCAAAACAAACCTGCGCACTTTCTTCAAAAAGTGAATAAAATACTTTTTCTTCCGGAGGCAGGATGTATGATAACAAATTGAATTTACTCATCTTAATCCCTTTCAATAAACAAGTGTTCTATTTGTGGTTTCAACAAAATGTCACACACAACTACTCTATCATAAAAAATCTTCATTTATTCCGATTAAAAACACTTTAGTAAAGAAATTATTACACTTTGTATTAATGTAAACCACATGTAAAATAATGATATGAAGAAAAAACATAATAACCACGGATTTGCAAAGTTATTGGCGCTTTTGATAGTAATTGCTTTTATATATGTAACAAACAGCAATCAGGATACTAAAGTGCCGGACAGACCGCTTAGCCCGGATCAGAAAAAGGCTTTAAAAAAAGAAAAAGACAGAAAAGCAAGACGGGTAACTTCGGCTCAAAAAATACCGGACAGTGTTTATAAAGACACCCTGCCTAATGACGAACTTGCAGGCATTTTAGATTCCAGAAGAAAAGTTATTTATTATGTTTATCCCGCTTCTTGTGATGAGGCAAATCTTTTTCTTGAAGATTTTGAAAAATTGATGAAATCTTATCCAGAGCTAAAATCATACTATATTTATCATCCTGATCCACAGCAGGATTATGCAACTATTGTATATTGCTCAAAACTCGGCGCCAAAGACTGCGTACAAAATTATCTTTTTCAAAATTGCAGCAACAATATGTGTATCATAAATCCGTACAAAAAACAGATTTTAAAAATTTCAGCTAAAAATTACCGGATGGCGTTTGACAAGGTTTATCAGTACAAAAACTGGTAAATTTCTGTACAGTTACCCGTCTGACTTTGAAAAGTAATTTTAAAATACATAAACCAAAATTAAACCAATTTTAGAGCATTGTCGGTTTACGAAATGTATAAAAATAGCAAAAAAATTTTTTCAGGTGCATTTACTTAATGGAATATTTAAATTATTATAAAAATCCGCTTTTTTATGGATAAAATTCAGCACTGCTAAATTTTAAAAACTTTTAAAAGGGAGAAACAATTTGTCGGAATTCAGCAAAACATACTCTGTTATAATGCCAAAGGTAAAACTCACGCCGATTAAGCAAAAAACTAAAAAGGAAGAAATAAAAGAGATTATTCAAAACCCTGATGACCCTCTTGCAAAATATCCGTTAAGAGCATTCGCGTATTCAAATGAAGTTGGTGCAGCGGTTTCTGCAATGCCTGTATGGGGAAAAACAGCCGAAGCTTTATTGTGGCTGCCGGCGCTTATGTACCTTGGGGCTGATATTTATGACAAATACAGACGGGGAAAAGAAGGCGATTACACTAAAGCATCAGCGGCTGCAGCAGTTCAGCAGGCTATATTTCAGGCTTTAGCAAGTGTTATATTTCCGATAGTTGCAGTTAAATTCGGTCAAAGAATAGCCGGCTACTGCGCGAAATTTGACGGTTCACATCTCAGTGCAACAGCTAAAGAAGAAACATTTAACAGACTTCTTGATGAATTTGATAATAAAAATTTCGCCAAAGGCTCTGTTGTTGCTCCTGACGGGACATTAAAATCAGGTTTTGACCGAGTTAAAGAGCGTATTATAGATGAAAAATTAAAACCGGCTCTTGCTTCAACACGAAAAGACCTTGAAACAGAAGGATTGTTTTCTAAAATTGTAAGATTTTTCGGGCACACCAAACGTCCTGTGGCTTGTGCAAAAACAAATGAGACATATGTATTGGATTTCTTTGAAAAGCAGGCAAAGAAAATATTCGACAAACAAACTATTCTTGAAAATTCAACAAGGGATAGCATAGCCTCGGAGCATCCCGAACTTTTGAAATTATATGATAAAGCAACAAAAAATTCTGAAAAAAGGGCAAAACTTCTTATTGAAAACGCACCGGACTATCTTGTTAAAAAGATTTTAAACTCTGAAGCTGTCGAACAAAAACCTCTTATTCAGGCAATAACACAAAAATATGACAGCATTGAAAAAAGAAGAATTCTCGTAAAAGATAAAACAGAGTCTTCTGCTGTTGTAAAAGAATTACTCAAAAATCCTCAATATAAAAAACAGATAGAAAATTTTGCAAATCGTGTGGAGATTGCGCGTACAGCTTTAAGAACCTACATAAAAGGGAAAAGTATCAAACTCGGGCTTTTGCAAACCGCCGGCGGTTTTATAGCTCTGGGGCTTATGGCTGTGCCTATTGACAATTTTGTACATAAATATATCATCAAAAAGTTTGTTGAACCGGGAATTGAAACAGTAGAATCAATTAAAAATAAAAACCGGCAGCCGGTTGACGGACGTAAAATCGGACCTCAGATGATATCATAACGGTTAGCCCTGTTGTGGTATGGTTTATTTTTAAAATTTAAACAAAAATGGAATCTTGTAAATCTGAATTTAAAAATCAGTACGGAGGTTTCATGAATAAATTTAAAATATTTATGCTCACAGCCCTGAGTGCCGCATTGAGTACAACTATTTGTTTTGCCGCAATAAACGGAAATGTTGAAAAAAACGGAATATCCGGTAATTCGAATCAGGTAATAGATTCTAAAACCCAAACTCCTGTGAGTGAGGCAGATGTTACACTGCCTTCAAAAGGTTACAAAACCCGCACCGATGAACAGGGGCGGTTTTCTCTCGGGGCAAAGATTGATGCTCCTACAATTATGTCTGTAGAAAAAGAAGGCTACAAACCTTTTTCGCTCACTATAGACGGTCAGTCCGGTGCAAAGCCTCTTGTTATAGGAATTGAAAAGACAAATCCCCACGATATTATAATAGATAAAGACCTTTATCATATCGGGGATGATAACTATTCGGAACGTTCGGCAAACGCCTCTGATTTCAGAATAAAAGCAATCGGGCCGTTTTACACAAAAAACTTTAATATAAAAAAGCTTCCGCCTGACGGAGATATGTATCTTATAATAGGCTCGGTTATTGGTATTGATACAAAAATGGCCCGCGATATGGGACAGTCAAGGGTTACAACTTCTTTTGCTCAACCTCCGCAGATATATTTTAACGGGAATCTGATTGCAGAACTAAACCTTAACGGAGATAATCAACAGATAAAAATCCCGCGCAGTCTTATAAAAATCGGGCAAAACCAGCTTACAATAAAAGCCGGAAAAAACCTGTTTCAGACAGCTTATGTGGACTATGATGATATAGAAATTATGAATCTTTTTATCGAATCAAAGTCAAAAATAGCTGCCGAATAATAACTTATTTATTTTATAAAAAATTCTGCAAAGTTGTAAAAATATTTTCCTAAAACCGGCGATATAAAGGTTTTATGCCTGCCTGTTTCTACGATAAAAGTGTGGTATAATGCGCCGTTTGCAAACCCGATTATCAAAATAACAAGTATACAAAGCAGCCACCAGTATTTCCAGCCGGTTTTTTTACCTATTATATAGGTAACTATGGATAATACAACAGCAATAACAAGACAAATTACTTCTGTCATAACTGGACTTTATCCATTACTTCATCCGGTATGTCAAAGTTTGAATAAACATTCTGAACATCATCGTGTTCTTCCAGCTTGTCCATTAACAACAGAATCATCCTTGCTGTTTTTTCGTCGGTAATTTCCAGAGTGTTTTGCGGAATTTTGGTAAGTTCGGCTGTTTTATGTTTAAAACCTGCTTTTTCAAGTCCTTCCACAACACTTTGGAAGTTTTCAGGAGTGGTAATTACTTTGTATTCATCCTCCTCGTCGGCAAAATCATCAGCACCGGCGTTAATAGCCTCGTTAAACAGTTGTTCGTAATCAACCTCGTCTTTGTCAAAGGTCACAACACCGGCTGATTTAAACATCCAGCCTACACAGCCGGTTTCTCCGAGATTGCCGTTGAATTTTGTAAAGTAACTTCTTATATCGCCTGCGGTACGGTTTCTGTTATCTGTCATAGCTTCTACAATAACAGCAACACCGCCGGCGCCGTAGCCTTCGTAGGTAAGTTCTTCATAATTTTCGCCCGCACCGGAGCCTACACCTTTTTCAATAGCTCTTTTAATGTTGTCATTGGGCAGACCGCCTGCTTTGGCTTTTTCAATCGCGGTTCTTAAACGGAAGTTGCCGGCGGGGTCGCCGCCTCCCATTTTTGCTGCCACAATGATTTCTCTTGAATATTTTTGAAATGCAACGCCTCTTTGTGCGTCTACTTTTGCTTTTTTGTGTTTAATTGTTGACCATTTTGAGTGTCCTGACATATATTTTCCTTTATTAATCTATAACGTTACAGCGCCTGAGTTTGCACTTTGTACGATTTTTGCATATTTGGCAAGATAACCGTTTACCTCTTTAGGTTCCGGCGCAATAAAGTTTTCGCGGCGTTGTTTCAGCTCTTCATCAGAAACAAGCAGCTCAATACTTCTTTTAGGTATATCTATTTTAATTTTATCCCCGTTTTTAATCAAGCCTATTATGCCGCCCATAGCAGCCTCCGGACAAATATGCCCTACACATAAACCTCTTGTCCCGCCTGAAAAACGACCGTCTGTAATCAGCGCAACTTTAGCCCCCAGCCCTTTGCCGACGAGCATAGATGTTGGCGCGAGCATCTCTCTCATGCCGGGGCCGCCTTTTGGCCCTTCGTAACAGATTACAACAACATCGCCTTCTTTAATTTCGTCTTTGTCAATGGCTTCCATTGTTGCTTCTTCAGAGTTAAACACTTTTGCAATACCTTCAAATGTCAAGGCCGACGGGTCTACGCCTGAAATTTTTATTACGGCTCCGTCTTTTGCAAGATTTCCTTTTAATATTCCTAACCCCGGGTTTGAGGTTATCGGGTTATCTAAAGTGTGAACAATAGTGTTATCTACCCAGGCATGTTTTGCAATTTCACTTATTTTAAAACCGGAAACACCTTTTGTATCCTTCATTTCATCGGTATTACCGTAAAGTGTTTTTAACACCCCGGGGATTCCGCCGGCGTTATGCAAATCAGTCATAGTCGGCAGGGCTGACGGGTCGAGTTTTATTATTTGAGGAATTTTATAGCTCAACTCATCAAAGTCGTCGAGTGTAATTTTTATACCGCCCGAGTTTGCAATAGCCAGCAGGTGGAGGATAGAGTTTGTGGAACCGCCTAAGGCAAGGTCTGTAATAATAGCGTTTCGCAATGCGTCACGGGTAATTATTGAGGACGGTTTTATGTCCTGTTTTACAAGCTCGACAACTCTCATGCCGGATTCAAAGGCAATTTGTTTTTTCTTTGAAGAAACAGCCGAGGCAGTGGCACAAAAGGGCAGACTCATACCCATAACCTCCGTAAGGCAAGCCATTGTGTTAGCTGTGTATAACCCCTGACAGGAACCTGCTGAGGGGCAGCATTCTTCTTCCATTTCATGCAGACGCTGTTCTGTAATTTTCCCTGCTGACAATTTGCCGATAGCTTCAAAAGAGCCTCTTATCATAGTTAACACTTCGTTTTTGGAACAGCCGTCCATCATTGGCCCTGCTGTAACAACAATACAGGGGATATCAAGTCTGAGTGCTGCAATAAGCATACCCGGTGTAATTTTGTCGCAATTTGTCAGCAAAACAAGTCCGTCCAGCTGGTGTGCCTGTGCAACCGTCTCTACACAATCGGCTATCAAGTCGCGTGAGGGCAGAGAGTATTTCATTCCGCAATGTCCCATTGCAATGCCGTCGCATACGGCAGGTACCCCGAAAATAAAAGACTGACCGCCGCCTGAATGTATGCCCTTTTCAATTTGCCTTTCTAAATCTCTCATACCTGCGTGACCCGGTACTAAGTCCGAGAAAGAACTTGCTATACCGATAAACGGCATTTTTAAACCTTCTTTAGAAACTCCCGCCGCATACAGTAATGAACGATGCGGCGCTTTATGAATACCTTTTTTTACACTGTCGCTTCTCATAATAAATTACCCTGTCAGTCTATTTTGCTTACAATAAAATTATACTACAAGTTTTTATTAATTATGGTATAATTTCAATTATGAGTTCATATATAAAAAAAGCATTTGATATAACAAGAAAAAATCTGATTATAATACAACCGCTGATTTTGTTTCTTATAGTATTAACGTTTACAACATCTGCATTGTTTCAACTTGTTCACAAAATTACATATATAGTGTTTTTAACAACAAACATACTTCTTTGTACGGCGTTTTTATCCGGCTGGCTGTATATGATTAAAAAGACAATTGAACACTCACAAAAGGCAGAAAATGGAGAGTACAAAAACGATAAAGAAGAGGCAGAAGCGTCTCTTGCTCTGGGTAAAGAGTTTTTTCCGGGGGTGGGTGATTACTTTCCGGCTGTGACTTTTACTGTTTTGTGCTATGTTGCGGTTTATATTTTGATAATGTTTGTTTGTTTTAAATCAGGGACTTATTTTTTACCGCGTACCAATATAAACTGGGTTGATTTTATGACAGCTGCTAATTCTACGCCTGTTGAAATGCAAAAATATGTGGCGGCTTTGTCATATGAACAAATCAAAGCAATAAATATCTGGACTTTTTATATGGGTGCTATCGGCTCTATTCTTATGTTTTTGACAATGTATCTGTTCCCTGCGGTATTTGATAAAAAAGAGCAGTACTTTTTTGTTCCATTCTCTGCTTTTAACAGAAATCTTGTATTTATTTGCAAACACTTTTTCTCTTCGCTGGGGTTAATTGTGTTTCTGTTCTTTTTGCAGCTTATTTTTTCAATACTTAGCGTGTTTTTTGGTATGAACATCATTTTGTCAATTATAGGGTTGATTATTGCATTCTATTTTTGGACTTATGCTGTAGTTTTGATATTTTTGTATTATGAAACAAAAAAATAAAAAAAATGTTATAGCAATAACCGGCCCGACAGCCTCCGGAAAAACGGCTCTTGCTGTTGAAATTGCAAAATATTTGGGGTCGGAAATTATTTCTGCTGATTCCAGACAAATTTTTAAAGAGTTTGATATTGCAACTGCAAAACCTGCAAAAGAAGAAATGCAAGGGATAAAACACCACCTTATAGATGTGGTTAATCCGGATGAAGAATTCACTGTTGCTGATTTTGCAGACAAAGCGTCAAATATAACGGAAACGCTTTTTGAACAGGAAAAAACACCTGTTGTTGCCGGCGGGACAGGATTGTATTTCAGAATTCTGTTAGAAAACTATGATATGCCGCGTGTTGCTCCTAACAAAGAATTAAGAGACGAACTTAAAAATCTTGAAAAAACACATGGAGTTGAGTGTCTTTATAAAATGCTTAAAGAGCTTGACCCTGTTCTTGCGGAAAAAATGCACCCGAATAATACTGTCAAAATTATCCGTGCGCTTGAAGTATGCAAAACGCTTGATATGCCGATGTCTCAAGCACAAAAGAAAAAAGAGCCTTTGTATAACATAAAATGGTTCGGGCTGGGACATTTAAACGGTAAAGACAGACAGTTTTTGTATGACAGAATTGACAAACGCGTTGATATAATGCTTGAAAAAGGGCTTGAAGAAGAAGCCAAAAAACTTTATGCAAAATACGGCAAAATATCGAGTTTAATGAACACAATAGGATATCAGGAATTTATTGAATACTTTGACGGGAATGTTTGTTATGATGAGGCGGTTGCTAAGATAAAACAAAATTCACGTCGTTACGCCAAAAGACAGCTCACATGGTTCCGGCAGAATCCGGAAATTAAGTGGCTTGATATCAGAGATAAAACATCAAAAGAAATTTTTGAGGAGCTCTGTGCCGGAACTGCTTTGCATTTTACAAAGTAATTGTTGGGCGGTTCGTTTTGTTATGTTATTTTTTAAATTTTATCAAGGCATTATCAAACTTATCAGCAAAAATATTAAAATCTTTTTGCTCCATTGCATATTTTTTAAGACTTTCTAATTCAAGTCTTTTGTCTCCGGAGTGAGTGAGCATAATATAATATGTCCCGGACGGCAGAGTGTTATAGGCTGTTTTAATATTTGCGTATTCGTAAAAATCAAAATTTACGAGTATTATATCTGCGTTATTAAGTTTGTTTTCTTGTGAATAATATTCATAATTTATTGCGCTTAATCGGGGAATAATGAGTTTGTCACCTTTTTGGGATGTTTTTTGATATATAAATAAAAGCTGAGGTGTGGTTTCCCGGTAATACTGTTTTTTTAAAATTTGTATATAGTCAGTTTTTAGCGTGTATATCGCAAAAATAACTGTCAAAACTCCGGCGGTTATTAATCCTGCTTTTTTTTCAAAAAAATTAAACTCAAAAGTTTTTGCCATAACCAGAAATACAACAGGCAAAAGATACAGTGCTGTTCTGATATAAAGCGGATAAATATTAAAGTAAGAAAGAAAAAACGCCAGTAAAACAGGTAAAATTAAAATCAAATTTTCTTTATTTTTTATATTCTTTAAAACATACATACAGCCGGCTAAAAAGATAACTACAACCAGCAGTTTCCAGTTGAAATCAGGAAAATAAAAAATTATATTGTTGTAAATAATTCGAGTTAGATTAGAGAAATCTTTTGCAATAAATCCGTTATTCCAAAAGTTGTGTAAGGCATTGTCCGCTGCATAGTTTTTTACAAAAAAAGCAAGTCCCATGCATGATAATACCGGCAAAATGAATAGTTTTAATGTTTTTGTCTTTTTTAACAGGCATAAAACAAAGACTGTGAATATCGAAAATAAAGCCGTGTAAGAAAACCATACGGATATTGCATAAAATATAGATAATGCAACAAAAATTTTTTTATCCGGTTTTCTTGTATCAATGTAAAAATACGACAACAGTATTGATAAAAACAACAATACATCGCAGGAATACTGTTTTAGTTCCTGCGAATAATATATCAACTGATAATTAACCGTAAAAAGCGCAATTGCTAATATTTTTGCGCAATAATTTTTTAAAGTTTTATGTGCAAGAATCAGGAACACAGGCAAAGATACTATACCGCAAAAGAGTGCCGGCAGGCGGTATGCGTATTCGGCTTTAGAAGTAAACACCGAACAAAATTTGCATAAAACAGCATATAAAGGCGGTGTAACCTGTTCGTGCACAAGCGGAAAAAATAATTCCCAAAACGTTTTGGTCTCAAGATTTATTGCCAGCGCTGCCTCGTCATTCCAAAAAGGGCGTCCGTAAGCGTAGAAAATTATTCTTAGTGCCAGACCTGCCGCAATAAAAAGTGCAGCAATAAAATAAAAGGTATTTTTTTTAGTTTTTTCAGGCATAAAACAATTATATGCTATCATAAGCATATAGCCAAACTTTTGTTGAAAGGTTAAAAAAAATGATAAATAAAGTATGCGTGTTTGCCTCATCTTGCAATTATTTAGACGAAACATATTACAAAGCGGCAAAAGAGCTGGGAGAGTTACTTGCCGCAGCAGGCATGGATATGGTTTACGGCGGGAGTTGTCTCGGTTTAATGTGGGCGTGTGCGGAAAACGTAAAAAAATACGGCGGAAAAATCACAGGTGTTATGCCCAAAAAACTTCATGATATGGATGTCTTTTCCAATTATTGTGATGAGTTTTTCTTAACCCCTTGCATGCGCAGCAGAAAGGCAAAAATGGATGAGCTTTCCGATGCCTTGATAGCTTTACCCGGCGGGTTTGGCACACTTGAAGAATTAAGCGAAATGATTGTGCAAAAACAGCTCGGCTATAATCAAAAAGCAATTGTTATACTGAATACCAACGGATTTTATGACAAGCTTCTTGATTTTTTTGAAGAAATTATCTGTCAAAAATTTGCTAATCAAAAGGCAGGCCTGCTGTATTATGTTGCCTCTGACCCGAAAAATGCTGTAGAGTATTTAAAAAACTACACACCGGCAGATTGTCTTGCAAAAAAGGAAGATATTTATGCAAGATAGTGTAGTATATTGCAGTATCTGTATTAAATTCTGACTTTAACAACAGCTTTTTTTACATATTCCGGATTGTTAACCGATATACAGGGCATATGGGCGTCCTGCGGGAAAAACACTAAAAAAGTATTCTCTTTTGCTTTTATGAAATCCCCTGTACCGTCGAGAAAAATTATATCATTTGTATCGTCATAAAATGTTGTCGGTGTACAGTTTTTAATGTTTGTATAACCGATTTTTTCTTCCCCTTTAATAATAAATTGAATATCCGCATATTTTTTGTGTGCTTCAAATTTGCCTTCATTTTCCTGTTTTGTCTGGTAGTCCTGAATTGAAACAAAAATATTATCCCCGTCGATTTCGTATCTGCCGTTTTCAAGATTTTTTAAATCCGTAGTTTTTAAAAATTCAAAACCTTTTTCAAAATTCTTACCGAGATTATAATAGTTTTGTGCATTTTCAATAATATCTGCAATCATTTTAAAACCCCCTTTGTTATTATTTATTAAGATTATAGCAAAATTTTTTATTTAGGGGTTTTATGTGTTATGATTAGTCTACGAAGTTGCAATAAAAATTATGATTTCCACAGTAAGTAATAAACCGAAACATAACGTATTCAGCTCATTTCAGGAGATTTCACATACCGGAAATGTGTATTCCACTTTGCGTTATAAAAGAAACCACCGTGTAGAAGAACCTGATTTAAAGAAAAAAGTAATAGTAGCATCCGGCTCAGCAGCGGCAACTCTTTTGCCGATAATTTATTTTGCTAAAAAACAAAACGGACTAAAAAAAATAACAGATTTAATAAAAGTAAAATATGAACTGCCTCAGGTAATAGGTCTGAGCACTGCAAGTATTGTCGGAGGTGTTTTGTCCGGTATAGCCGCTGATAAAAAATCGAATAAAAAACGCAAAGTTCAAGAAGGCGTGTTCCAGTTTATGAATGCAACAGTGCCTACTCTGCTTGTCGGAGGAGCAATGAAACTTATTGAAGATAATGTAAAATATAAAGAATCCAAAAAAGTTAAAGTTGCTGCCATAATCACAGGTCTTATAGCAGGTATGCCTCTGGCTGCATTTATATCGAATATAATAAATGATCCCAAAGATAAAGAACCTGACAGAAAACTGACGTTGAAAGATTCTGTTATAAATATGGATGACGCATTAGGAGCGCTTGTTGTTGCGAAGATTCCTGTAGTCGAACATTTGCATTTAGACAAGCTCATGCCGGTTATCTTTGCGTGGTGCGGTTACAGAGCTGGTCAAAGCAATTAGAATGTTCTGTTTTGCTGCGGCGTAAAGGCTGTTTATGTTTATCAAACAGGAAAAACAAGGGTATTTTATACATTTTTTATGTGCAAAATTCTCTGTGCATGGTAAAATTGGTATAAATAAAAAATAGACTTGAGGATTTAAGGAATTTTTATATAATGATAGACTTGCTTTTAAAACTTTTAGGTGATCCCAACCAGAAAAAAATTAAAAAAATTATGCCCGTAATCGAGCATATTAATAAGCTTGAACCCGAGATGGAAAAACTATCGGATGAACAACTCAGGGCAAAAACCGAGGAATTTAAAGAACATTTAAGAAACAGGGAATACTCTGCGGACTTTAAAAAAGACAGAGAACTTGAAAAAAAAGCGCTTGATGAAATTTTACCGGAAGCCTTTGCCGTTGTCAGAGAAGCCGGCAAACGTGTTTTGAACATGCGTCACTTTGATGTCCAGCTTATAGGCGGCATATTTTTGCATAACGGTCACATTGCAGAAATGAGAACAGGTGAAGGTAAAACACTTGTTGCCACACTGCCTGCCTATCTTAATGCGCTTACGGGCAAAGGTGTTCACGTAATAACTGTTAACGACTATCTGGCAAAACGTGACAGCGAGTGGATGGGCAATATTTACAGATTTCTCGGGCTGTCAGTCGGTGTAATACTTTCAAATCAAGGCCGCGACCCTTATGAATTCGAGCGCAAAAAAGCTGCCTATGCCTGTGATATTACATACGGAACAAATAATGAATTCGGCTTTGATTATCTGAGAGACAACATGGCCGGCAGTCTTGATATGCTTGTGCAGCGTCCATACAACTATGCAATTATAGATGAGGTTGACTCTATTTTAATTGACGAAGCCAGAACCCCGTTAATTATTTCAGGCCGTCTTGAACAGTCGGCACAACTGTATCAGGTAATGGCTAAAATAGCTCCGCAGCTGAAAAAAGATGTAGATTATGAAGTTGATGAAAAAAATAAAAACGTAATTCTCTCTGAAGACGGTATAGATAGAGCTCAGGAACTTTTGGGCATAGAAGATCTTTTTGATGTTCATACACAATATGCTCATCATCTTCTGCAAGCCCTTAAGGCAAAAGAATTGTATCAAAAAGATACCGACTATGTTGTTAAAAACGGAGAAGTTGTAATTGTTGATGAATTTACCGGACGTCTTATGGAAGGGCGCCGCTGGTCTGACGGGCTGCATCAGGCGGTTGAGGCAAAAGAGGGGGTAGAAATTCAAGACGAAACCCAAACCCTCGCCAGCATTACCTTCCAGAATCTGTTCAGGCTTTATCCAAAACTTGCCGGCATGACAGGCACGGCAATGACGGAAGAGGCAGAATTCGGGAAAATTTATAACCTTGAGGTTACTACAATCCCGACAAACAAACCGGATATAAGAATAAATCTGCCGGATGTGGTATATAAGACACAAAAACAAAAATATCTTGCTGTTGTTGAAGAAATTCTTCAAATGCATAAACTCGGCAGACCTGTTCTTGTAGGAACAATAAGTATTGATAAATCGGAATATCTTTCTTCTCTTTTGAGAGCAAAAAACATTCCGCACAACGTTCTTAACGCAAAACATCACGAAAAAGAAGCATACATTATTGCACAGGCCGGAAGATACGGGGCTGTTACAATTGCAACCAATATGGCCGGTCGAGGTACAGATATTCTCTTAGGCGGTAACCCTGAATATCTGGCAAAAGAAGAGCTTGATAAAAGAGGGATTACTAGCGAACATCCGGATTATGCAACTTTAAAAGAGGCTGCGCTAAAAGCCGCTAAAGCTATTACCGAAGCAGAACACGAAAAAGTTGTCAAAGCAGGCGGCTTGCATGTAATAGGTACAGAAAGACACGAATCCAGACGTATCGACAACCAGCTTAGAGGCCGTGCCGCAAGACAGGGCGACCCCGGTTCTACAAGATTTTTCCTCTCACTGGAAGATGATTTGATGAGAATCTTCGGCGGCCAGCATATTATTAACCTTATGAATACCCTTAAGGTTGAAGAGGACATGGCAATTGAATCAGGTTTGATTACAAGACAGATTGAGGCTTCTCAAAGAAAGGTTGAAACTTATCACTTTGATATAAGAAAAAGCGTGCTTGAATATGACGATGTTATGAATATTCAAAGAGAAAAATTCTATCAGCAAAGACGCCGCGTACTCAAAGGCGAAGACCTTACTGCTGATATATACTATATGATTGAATGCGAAATAGACCGAATCATAAAAAGCTATATCAACCCCGGACAAAACCCGCAGGAATATATTTATGACGATATGCTCAGCATGGTAAAAGAGATTCATTCGCTCATTCCGCAGCTTAACTATCTGGAAGTAAAAGATTTTCAGGGCTTAAGCTATGATTCAATCTTTGAAAAACTTAAAAAACTGGCTATTGATGTATACAGAGAACATGAAGAAGACACAATAAGATTCTATAACGATATCCAGCAGCAGTATGAACCTGTTTTTGAACCTGAAGAACCTTTTTCTGCTCACAATGTTATGAGGCATATTGAAAAAGACATACTTCTCAGGGTTGTAGATAACAAATGGATAGACCATCTTCACAATATTGATATGCTGCGTGACGGCATCGGATTAAGGGCTTACGGACAAAAAGACCCGCTCATTGAATACAAACGCGAGGCATACGATTTATTTAACAACATGATGCATGATATCCAGTCTGAAACCGTAAAATATTTATACAGAACAAGATTCGGAGTGCAGATTGTTAACAGACGTGACGATGATGTGATAGAAACCCAGCTTTCTCAAGCTGCACAAACTTTCCAGCCTCCTTCTGAAGAGGAGCTGCAAAATGTTAATTCTCCAATACATAATGCAAATAAAGTTGGAAGAAATGACCCGTGCCCTTGCGGAAGCGGGAAAAAATACAAAAATTGCTGCGGAAAAGGAGAATAAATTTTGCTGCAACTTATAAAAAATTTAATTATAAGCAACAATTCTGTATTTTATCTTGCGACTAACCTATACGGTCTGTTATCCGGCAGGGTTTGTACAAGTGTTGATAACCAAAAAGTTATATTGAAAAATAAAAATCAAAAATTTATACTTCCGGCTAAATCAAAAATTTATGCTTTTGATGTAATCAAAGACTGGGAAGAGTATACATCGCATATAAAACCCGACGGGATTGAAAACAATTGCGAAATTTTTGATTTTTCTGAGTTAAAACAACATTATCTAAAAAATGATTTAGTTTACAACTGTTCGTATTTGCCTGAGGATATGAGGTCTGTTAATGTTTATACAGACTATCTAAAACCTCAAGAAGGTGATGTTATTTTTGATTTAGGTGCAAATTGCGGTTTGTCGGCTTTGTATTTATCCCAAAAAGCAAACAATAACGCAAAAATTTTAGCTGTAGAACCTGATAAATTGAATTATGAAATATTATGCAAAAATATAAAACAATGGAACCTTAACAATATTATCCCGCTAAATTGTGCAGTATGGACGCAAAAGCAGGAACTTGTGTTTTCTCAGGATTCATCACTGGGGTCGTGTGTGGATAAATTTCGCTCTGTAAAAACAGAAGTAGTGAAAGTACAGGCATATTCTCTCTATGATATATGCAGCGAGTATAATCTGGAAAAAGTTACAGCTATTAAAATGGATATAGAAGGCAGCGAATACGCACTTTTTGAAAATATTGACGATTTTATTAATAAATTCAGACCTAAATTTATAATAGAAATTCATAATAACGAAAAATCTGCGCCTGATACGAATTATTTTATAAATAAATTTAATAACTTTAATTACGGGTGCAAAATTATTCCCGAAACAAAAAATAATAAATTTCCCTTGCTGTTTGCACAGCCTGAATTGACTGAATAATCTTTATTATTTGCAAGTTAATTTTTATTATATGTGTAATGTTTTTTGTATAGACAACAGACATTGACCAGATGGTCAATGTCTGTTTAAAAATTTCAATCATACGGTCGATGAGAAAATACTTCATATAGAGTAACTTTATGTATGAGGGAGTATAATATCTTCCTTATAATGGTAAGTCAATAAATTAACTTGGGCAGGAACAAAGTATAGTGGAACTCACGGGATTAGATATTACTCTAAGACGTATACAGGCTATTGAAAGCACTTTCAACAGCTTATCTTCTTTTGGCAGCAGTCCTGTCAGTTCTTCTCAGGATTTTCAAAAAATTCTTGACGCAAATATGTCATCAAAACCGCAAAAAATAAAAGATACACCGTTTGCACAAAAAATATTTTCCAGCGGCTTGGCCTCAACACCTGACGGCAATGTTGATATTGACGCGCTTATTGAAGAGTATTCCGCAAAAAACGGTCTGGATAGCGCATTTGTGAAGGCTGTTATAAAACAGGAATCAGGATTTCAAAGCGATGTAACTTCTCATTGCGGTGCAATGGGGTTAATGCAGCTTATGCCTGCAACTGCAAACTCTTTAGGGGTAAAAGACGCCTATGATCCGGAACAAAACATTGCCGGCGGCACAAAATATTTAAAAGGGCTTTTAGACAGATTCGGCGGGGACAAAACACTTGCTCTTGCCGCATATAATGCCGGCCCTAACGCAGTCACAAAATATAACGGCATCCCGCCGTATAAAGAAACCCAGAATTACGTTAAAAATATAATGAGTATGTACCAGCAGTACTCTGCACAGGGAGGTAAGCCTTGATTTCAAGAGGTATCGACATAGCAGCAAAAGGTATGATGAGCCTGATTGATTTTCAGGATTCTATCGCCAACAACATAGCCAATGTAAACACAGCAGGTTATAAAAAAGAAGGTCTGTCTTTCAGAAACGTTTATAACGCTTTGATAGAAGAACCGGTTGAAAGAAATAATCCCAAAAACCACGACGGCAGACTTGTCGGGGAAATAAGCATGGGCTCTGTAACAAACAAACTTGTACATGAATTTTCTCAAGGAACATTATCAAGAACAGACAACCCGCTTGATTTGGGGATTGAAGGCGACGGTTTCTTTAAATTGAGAGCACCGGACGGAAGTATTATGTACACAAGAAACGGTTCCTTTTGCATAAATTCTCAAAATCTTTTAACAGAT
Source organism: Candidatus Gastranaerophilales bacterium (assembly GCA_944322975.1). Taxonomy (GTDB): domain Bacteria; phylum Cyanobacteriota; class Vampirovibrionia; order Gastranaerophilales; family Gastranaerophilaceae; genus Limenecus. Next base: position 17,153 of record CALUQS010000026.1, on the reverse strand, counting down.
ATGCAGGGAAATCTTGTTTTAGATGAGCTTAATCAGCCAATACGTCTAAATATGGTCGAGTTGAACATAAGCTCGGAAAAACAATTGACGGTTAATGAAGACGGTATGATTGTCGCAACGAGAAACGAAAACACACAGGCTTTACAAAGAATCGGAATCTTTGATTTTGCGGACAAAGATAACATGATGGCTATAGGCACATCAATGTATATTCCAAAAGATATAAACACTAACCCTGAATTACGGGCACAAAAGTTCTCTATCCAGCAGGGTGCAATAGAGCTTTCTAACGCAAATGTAATCAATGAAATGATAAATTCTATCAATGTTTCAAGAAATTACGAAACCTTGAGCACACTGGTAAGAGAAAAATCAAACCAGCTGTCGCAAACAATAACACTTGGCAGGCTAAATTCATAAAAAAATAATCTACGGGAGATAAAATAAAATGTTAAGATCGCTAACAACAGCAGCAACAGGTATGATAGCACAACAAAACAATTTGGACGTTGTGGCTAACAACGTTGCTAACGTTAATACAGCAGGTTTTAAAAAATCCAGAGCGGAATTTCAAGACCTGTTGTCAACAGCAATAAGGACTCCGGGTGCGATGATTACCCAGGGTACGTATCAGCCTGTCGGTGTGGAAATAGGACTCGGGGTAAAAACCTCAGCAACAAGAAAAGTTATGACAGGCGGGGTAATGCAAAGTACCGGCAACAAGTACGATATGGCTATAGAAGGCGAAGGCTTTTTTCAGATTGTAAGACCCGACGGAACTCTGGCTTACACACGAGACGGCTCTTTTGCGCCTGACGCTGTAGGTCAGCTTTGTACTTCAGACGGCTACTTATTGCAGCCGCAAATTACAATTCCTCAAAACACTACCGAGGTAAATATTACACCGGACGGCAACGTATCGGTTAAAGTCGGCAACGATAACACCCAGACAATTGTCGGTCAAATACAGCTTGTAAGATTTCAGAACCCTTCAGGATTGTTGTCTATAGGCCACAACCTGTTTGTAGAAACTCCGGCATCAGGTACTCCAATTCCGGGAACTCCTGATCAGGACGGTTTAGGCTCTATCCAGCAGGCATTTATAGAAGGTTCTAACGTCCAGATTGTTGATGAGATGATTAACTTAATCAAAGCAGAAAGAGCGTTTGAAACAAACTCAAAAATCATCACGGCAGCATCGGATATATTAAGAACAACCAACCAGATAGTCAGCTAATAATTAAAAAGAAAGCAAAATGAAAGAATTAATCAAAACATCTTTAATAGTTTTATCTTTAGCGGGTCTGTCTCTGACTTTGCTCTCTTCGCAGTGTCAGGCTCAGACACTTTCATCTGACAAATTTAAATCTCTGGTAGCTGCTCAGGCTAAAAAAGATTTGGAAAAATATGACATTGACGATTGTGAAATTTCTGTCGGACATATTCCCATTCAGAGTTTCAATCTTCCTGACGGAAATGTAAGCGTTGAGATTGTTAACAATGCGTATAACAACATGAGCGCAAAAGAGTTTAAGAAAGTAAATATCAAGGTAAATAACGTCTATGCCAGAACATACTACGTGCCTGTGGAAACAAGAGCTTACAAATATGTGGCTGTAGCAAAAGAAGTTATTGCAAGGGACAAAGTTATACCGCTGCAGTCGGTTGAGTTTAAAAAAGTGGATATAAGCGGTAATTTAGAAAATACCGTAAACGCAAACGATATATCAAAAGAACTTGTTGCAAAAAAAATGTTTTATCCGGGGGATTTGATAACTAAAAGATACACAATGTCCAAACCCGATGTTGTAAAAAATGCAAATGTAACCGTTAATTTTAGAACAAATTCCAATCTTAACGTTACCGTGGAAGGCACGGCGCTTATGCAGGGCAACAAAGGCGATATGATTCAGGTAAAAAACAAACGGTTCAATAAAATATATACAGGCGAGGTTATAGGTATAAATCAGGTGCTTGTACAAATATAAAAATTTTTTCAGGGGAGAGATAAAATAAAAATGGCTAAGATTAAAAATACAAAAAAAATAATAATAGTGCTTACGGCATTTTTAATGGTGCTGTCAGGTATACAGGCGGCAAAATCGGAATCATTATACGTATTGGGTGCCTCACAGTCGTTTTATGCAGAGCCTAAATCTCTCTTTGGCAGCGTAAGGGCTCGTTCTGTAGGCGACCTTGTGACAATCGTTTTAAATGAAACCATTACCGTAAACGATTCACTAAATTATACGGCAGACAGGTCTTCCAACACAGTAGACAACTTTACTAATTTTTTGAATAAAATTTTACCCGGAACACCTTTAAATAATCAGTTTAACAACTTTGGCGGGTCAAACACAGTTGAGAGTACAACTTCAAACCAGCGTTCAATGGGTGTAACAGATTATGTAACGGTACAGGTCGTACAGCTTTTACCTAACGGCAACCTGATGGTGCAGGGCAAAAAGACAATATTGAACGGAACAGAAAGAGTGGATTTTCTCGTAAGCGGAGTTGTTGACCCCAGATGGATTGACGAAAACGGCGAGGTAAGCTCAAGAAATGTTGCTAACCTTCAATTTGCATTAGCAGGCAAAGGTTCCGTAACAAGAGCAGGCAACGAAGGATTTATCAACAGAGCAGTAAGATATCTGTTCTAATAGTTAAACAAAAACAGGATAATAAAATGAAAAAATTATTCACAATACTTTTAATAACATTAATGATGACAGGGTTGTTCCCTATACAGGCAATTTCTGCAATGGTAAGAATCAAAGATATTGCCCACGTAAAAGGGGTAAGAAATAACCAGCTTGTCGGTTACGGTGTTGTTGTAGGTTTGCCCGGTACAGGCGACAACTCCCGTTCAACCCAGATTACAAACCAGATGTTATTAAAAAACCTCGGTACGGTAATTGAACAGTCAAACTATATCCAGAAAGGTTCATCTGCTGCGGTACTGGTAACAGCTACAGTTCCCCCGTTTGCTAAAAACGGCGACCAGATAGACTTAACTGTTTCTACAATGGCAGACGCAAAAAGCCTTGAAGGCGGTGTGCTTGTTCAAACCCAATTGCGAGCCCCAAACGGTGAAATTGTTGCTATAGGTCAGGGGCCTGTTTCTGTAGGCGGTATCTCAAAAGACTCTAACGGATCCAGCACAAGAACCGCAATCACTACAACAGGCAGAATCCCGAGAGGCGGTATTGTTGAAAGAGATATAAACACAACTATAGGGGATGAAAACTCTCTGACACTTCTTCTTGACAGGTCGGATTATACAATGGCAACAAGGGTTGCAAACGCAATCAGCAAAAATGTTACACAGGCAAAGGCTATGGACGGCTCAAGTATTAAAGTTGCAATTCCTGCAAAATTTAACAATGACAGAATTGCTTTCCTTTCAATACTTGAAAATATGATGGTAGATGCAACAAACGACAAAGCCAGAGTCGTTGTAAATGAAAGAACAGGTACTGTAGTTATAGGCAGCGAAGTAAAACTTCTTCCGGCAGCGGTTGCTCACGGGAATATTACCGTTACCGTTCAGACCACAAACCAGATTTCCCAGCCGGAACCTTTTACCGGCGGCTCAACAACACCTTTTGCTAACAGCGCAATATCTGTTAACAAAGGCACGGGCAGTCTCGTCACCATGCCGGCAAACAGCACTCTCAATGATTTAGTAAGGGCTCTTAATGCTATAGGCGTAGCTCCGATTGATTTAATATCAATTTTGCAGGCGTTAAGAGAAGCCGGCAGCCTCCAAGCAGAAATCGAGGTAATATAATATGTCATTTATATCATCACAAACAGCGTCATTACCCGCAGATATTATAAATACCGATGTACAGACACTTGATAACATCAAAAGGATTAAGTCCCAAAAAGCACAGTTAAAAAAGGTGTCAACAGAATTTGAGGCAATATTTGTTACAAAAATGATTGCAGCTTTAGACAAAAGTGTTGATAAAGAGGGCGGCATTTTTGGCAGCGACGACAAGTATATGGACAAATTTAAATCCTTTATCTTTAACGAAGTCGGACGGCAGATTGCAGCTAATCCGTATTCTACAGTAGGGTTTGCTAAACAGATTTATACGCAGATGGAAAAAACACTTCCGCCGGAAACAGCTGATGTTCAACAGGCTGAAACTGCGGCACAAAATACAAAAAGAGTCGATAAGGAGATATAAATTTAAATGTTAGGGTCAGTTAATCATTCGTCAAACGTAAGCGCAATACAGCTTTTAAACGCATCTCATGCTTTTAAAAACGCAAGAGTTTCTCCTTCTGTTGAACAGATTCAGGCAAATGAACCTCAATTTTCTGAAGGGCTTGAGATAAACGATGATTCGATTTTAAAATCACAAAACGTAAATGAAATTAAAAAATATGCGCAAATGGTCGGCGAAACAGACCTTACAGACGATGATATTAAATACGGGCTAAGCTACGGAAGAAGCGTTATTGTAGAATATCTCGCATAAAAAAGTATTTACAAACACGGGAGAAAATAATGAATACACAACAGATAAAAGAACTGGAAAATCTTATAGACAAAGAAATTGACGGTTACAAAAACATTGAAAAACTCTATACCGACAAAAAAGAAATTTTAATAAAAGGCAAAGCAACCGAGCTGTATGATGTTGATGCCCAGATTGTTAACACATACAAAACCATCAGCGATTTGTCAGAGGCAAGAAAAAACGTAACCCGTGCTCTTGATATTCCGACATTTTCAATCACAGACGCGATTAACAAAATTAAAAATACAGATGAAAAAACAGCTCAAAAACTGGCACAAAAAAAAGCAGAGGTAAACGAACTTGCCAAAAGAATTTATAAGCTCGAAAAAATCAATATAGAATTGACAAAGCACGGTCTGCTTTTAACAGGCAAAACAATAGAAGCTATGCTCAAAGGTGTAACAGGCGTAAATGACGAATACAACGCAAAAGGACGAAATATAACTGATGACAGGTTAAAAATGTCATCTATAGTAGAAGAAGCATAAATAATAAGGAAAAAATATGTCAACTTCATTACAGGGTATATTAAACATGTCTCAGCATTCAATCGCTAACAATCAAGCAGCGTTGAATGTTGTGAGCAATAACATCTCGAATATGAATACCACCGGATATTCAAAACAGAATGTCTCTTTTAGTACAATTCCGGCTTACGGTTCATACAACTACTGTTCTTCAAACGGAAGTTTGCAGATAGGACACGGCGCCCAGCTTGAGGCAATTAACCGTAACCGTGCCCAGTGGCTGGATAATTACTTTAGAGAACAGTACACAGAATACGGGTACTACAACCAGATTGGCTCAATGACAAACAATATAGAAAACCTTCTGAACAATGAATTGAGCTCTACCGGCTTGCAGCAAAAATTGTCTGATTTCTTTTCGGCATCGCAATCTTTAACCACCGACCCGACAAACAATGCCTACCGCATAGCTTTTGCTCAGGCGGCAGAAGATGTTGCGGATATGTTAAACAGTATGTCCTCCCAGTTAACATATATGAGAGAACAGGCTGTAGGTACAATAGGAGACCCTGACAGCTTTTCTAAGTCTCAAATTAAAATGAGCGTTGATGAACTGAATAATAAACTCGCGCAACTCGCCGAAATCAATACAGAAATCTCTAAATCAACAGCTGGCGGAAGTTCTAACAATGATTTGTTAGACAAAAGGGATGTTTTGCTTGATGAAATTTCTCAAATGATGCCGCTCACCATAACATCAAATACAAACGGAACAGTAAATGTACACCTTGGCAACACTGTACTGGTTCAAGGCGGTGAGCAAAAAGCACAGTTAAATGCCGTACAAACAACAGATGACAACAATCCTGTCTCCATTCAGCTTGTTGATATGGAGGGTAATGTCAGAAAACAGGATGTGTCAGACAGATTGACTTCAGGCTCAATCAAAGCAATCTTAGATTCCGGCGCTGACGGGGAATTAAGCTATAAATCAGTTTTGAACGAATTAGACCGTATAGCAAAAGCCTTTGCACAGGAGGTAAATAACATCCAAACCGGTACAGCCGACGGAACTATCCCCTATTGCATAGACGAAAACGGACAGCTTACACAGGCAACAGAACCTATTTTTGTAGCTGAAGGCGGCGGGGATTTTACGGCAGCTAACATAAAAATTAATTCAGAAATACTCAAAAATCCAAAGCTCATAGCAACAGCCAGAGGGGCTGCCGATATGGATCCCAATGCTGTTGGTAACACGTCTAACCTTGAAAGATTTAATGAACTCGAAAATTTAAAAATACCGGATTTAAGCAATTCCAATCCGCCGGGCACAGGCCAAACTTTAACCGGTTTTATTACAAGTCTTGTCGCTGACATAGGCTCAAAAATTCAAACCATAAACGATACAGCGCAAACCCAGCAATCAGTTGCAACTCAGGCCGAGGAACAGAGAAACGCCTATACCGGTGTTGATTTGAATCAGGAATTATCAGACCTGATTAAATTCCAGCGTTCTTACGAGGCGTCGGCAAGAGTGTTTAACGTTGCATCTGATTTAATGGAATTGTTAACCCAGTTAGGAGCATAATGAGAGGTCAATATGTTAATAAGAACAACAAATTATAATAACTCTAATATGTTAAACTCCCTTATGGAGCAGCAAAACAAACTGTACGATTTATACAATAAAGTCAACACGGGGAAAAAATTCGAAAATATTTCCGAAAATCCGATTGACTCGACATCTATTATCGATTTAAATAAACAGCTGCAAAAAATAGAAACCTACGAAAGCAACATAAACAATGCAACTACGCAGCTTAACTATCAGGACGAAACTTTTTCAACAATCATAGAAAAAATGCAGCGTATTAATGACCTTTCAATTCAGGCTGCTAACGGTGCCGGCGGACCGGAAACAATTGAAGCCTGCAAAATTGAGATAAATGAATTAAAAGAAAGTATAGTAGCTCTCGCCAATACACAATACAACGGCACATATATTTTTAGCGGCGCCAATACGACTACTCAGCCCTACACTCTTGAAGACGACGGTTCTATTGTTTATCACGGCACTCCTTCAGATGATACCGGATATTTAAGGAGACTGGAAATTTCTGACGGGATATATGTAGATTTAAATATAGCAGGCGATGCAGTGTTCGGCAATTTTGATAATACTACAGATCCACCGACAGGAGAAGGTCTGTTTAAAGTACTCGGCGATTTAGAAGCAGCGCTGAATCTTGACCCTGCCGACACAAAACAAATCACGGCACAGCTTGATAATATACAGAATTCAATCCAACATGTAGCAGAAGTTCAATCTATTTTCGGTGCAAGTTCTGCAAAAATGGAGATGACTCAAAACATGATTGATGAGACAAAAATCATTATGGAATCTCAAAAACAAAATTTACAGGAAATTGATCAGGCTCAGGCAATTTCGGAATACATAAAACAGAATTATGCGTATCAGGCTTCTATGCAGGCATATACAATAATTCAAAATCAATCGTTGCTGAATTATATGTAATCAAATAAGTTTAATCTTACCATTATTTAATTTACGGGCGTAACTAGGGATATAAAATAGTTTTGCCCTTTTTTTTTATAAACTCTATTGCCTCATCTTTTGTAACAACCTCACAAGAGATTTGGGCTTCTTTGAGTTTTTCAATAATTTCTCCTAGCTTTTTGGAGGCAGGGATATTTAAAATCTGCATAATTTCGTTTCCGTCAAGCAATTTTGGCAGCGGTTTTATCTCATTTTTTTGTTTTAAATAACCTGCTAACAGCCTGTTTAACCCGTTTATATTCTTATCCAGCATTTCTTGAGTTATATCAGGTCCCAGAGCGGACATTCTGTCAGCGTAAGCTATTGCAATAAGGTCAATAGCCTCTTCCCCTGTTTTACGATAAAAACGCAGATATGCCTTGTCGCTCGCCTCGTCGCTTGTCACCACTGAGGCAGGATAAATATGGTTTTTAATTATTTTTTGCAGGTAAGCTGTCTGCTTTTTCGAAAATTTCAAATCTTTTAAATACGGAACAACAATCTTTGCACCCTCGCTGTCGTGCATAATAAAACGGTGTCGTCCTGTTTTTTCATCTATTGTCCATGTTGCCGGCTTGCCTGTATCATGTAAAAAAGCTGCAAGCTTTAGATAATCAATACGTTTTGCTCCGGCAAAAAGCTCCTGATTTAAATGCGTTTTTACCTCATCACACGAGTTTTCGTAATATAATTGCAGCTGTTTTACTGTTTCTATGGAATGCTCAAGCAGGCCGAGATGATGGTGAGAGTTTGGCGGAACTCTTTTTAAATCCTTTACAAACGGAAAAACAATCTCAAGCACACTGTAATAATCCATTGCCAATAAGGTTTCTGCAGCAAAATTACCGCCGAACAGTTTTATTATTTCTGCATTTACACGCTCTTTTGCAGGGTTGTTAAGCAAACAGGCATGCTTTTTTATTAGTTTTTTTAATTCTGAAGAAAACTCAAACCCGAGCTCGCTATGGAATCTGAACGCTCTTAAAATCCTTATGGGGTCATCTGTTATGTTAAATTCTGAAATTTCTCTGATTATATGATTGTTCAAATCCGATTGCGCTGCTGTAACATCGATTAAAAACCGGTGTTTTATGTCAAAAGCAAGCGCGTTTATTGTAAAATCTCGTCTTTTTAAATCATCTTCTATACTATTGCCGGCACAATCTGCTATATCAACATAGTTGATTTTGTCTTCGAACACGACCCTGTAAATATTGTTAATGCTGTCAAGTTCTACAAAATATCCGTTTATACTGTCTGCCAGCTGTTTTGCACACGGATTTGCCTGTCCTTTATCAACAACAATATCAATATCACTGCTTTCTCTTCCAAGCAGACAATCTCTTAAATATCCGCCGACAATGTAAGATTTTAGCGGCTGTTGTTTAAAAAACGGAGTAATTGTATTCAGTATAAAATTGTTTTTTATATTTTCAATCATCCTGTTCCAGTTCGTAAATAATGTTTGATAATGCTGATACAGCGGCTGTTTCCGCTCTTAAAATAAGCTTTGAGATGCTCACTTTATGAACATCATCACTTTCTTTCAACAGTTTAAGCTCCGAGGGACTAAAACCTCCCTCCGGTCCTATTATAACAACAATTTTTTTATCTTTGTAATCTTTAATATTCTTCAAACATGATTTGAGCGTATTATCGCTGCATCTTTCAACACATGCTATTTTTATGTCGAAACGCGTGTCTTTTAAAATTTTCTGTAAGGTTGTTCGTTTTTCAATAACAGAAAAATCCAGTCTTTCACACTGTTTTACGGCTTCGTTGGATGTTTTTTGCCATTTATCAATTTTAGTGTCCGCCACAGATTCTTTTATAACACAATTGTCGCTGACAAAGGGTATAATTCCTTTTACCCCGAGTTCTGTGGCTTTTTGAACAAGCGTGTTTTGTGCGTCTGTTTTTAGTACGCTCTGGGCAAGATACAGCTGTAAATTTAAGATATGATTGGATTTTAGAGTTTCTACAACTTTAGTTGTAATGGAGTTAGAATCAATTTTTTCTACAATAACTTTGTATTGTATTCTGTTTTCATCGACAAGCAGTAGTTTTTCGCCTTTTTTAGCGCGCATTACCCTTGCAATGTGATGAAAATTTTCTTTATCGCAAATCGTTATTATATCTTGATTTATGTCTTTAGTACTTATAAAAAATTGCGGCATAAGTGTTTTTCTCTAAATTTTCTACACCAAACAGATGATTTGTTATACCAAAGTATAATACCAGTAAAATCTTTTTGCAGCAAGTGTTTTAACCTGTTTCAAGTGAAATTCGAGACAAAAATTATACTAAAGTATAAGCCATGTTTGTTCGATATATTAAGTGTTCACAAATGCAATAAAGAGAGAAAAAGCAAAAAGAGAGAAAGAGAGAGAAAAATGGCTTTATTTATTAACACAAACATTAACTCTATGATTGCGCAAAGATGTTTGAACGGTGCTACTACTACTTTGCAAACGGCAATTGAAAGATTGTCAACAGGTTACAGAGTTAACAAATCAGGTGACGATGCAGCCGGACTTTGTGTGGCAGAAGGTCTGGACACTCAAATCAGAGGTAACAAAAGAGCAATGCTCAACGTAGAAGACGGCCTCAACATGATGTACATTACAGAAGGCGGTATGACAAACGTTACCGAAGATTTACAAAGAATTCGTGAATTGTGCATTCAGGCAGCCAACGGAATCTATTCCGATGAGCAAAAACAAACCCTGATGAACGAAATCAAAGAAAGACTTGCGGATATCGATGTTATTGCAAGTTCAACAACTTTTAACGGAATGGAATTGACAAACGGCTCAAATCCTGAAGTTATTTTACAATCAGGTGCCGGCTCCGATGCAGCTTGCAACACAATAGATGTTACATCAGCAATGACCAATATGCTTTGTACAGCACTTGGTATTGCTCTTGATATCGTAGGAATTGATGAAGCTAACAGCGGTGACTTAGGTGAAGATTATATGGATGTAGGCGGCGGTTATGACCCTGCTAACCCGCCTAAAGTTAACGGTTCAAACTGGACTAACGAAGCTATCAGAGCTTACCTCGACAAAATCAGTGCTGCAATAGACAAGATTTCTCAAGACAGATCTACATTAGGTGCTTATCAAAACAGACTGCAGGCAACAGCAGACAACCTTGCGATTATGAACGAAAACTACGAACGTTCAAAATCACAGATTATGGATGTTGATATGGCTGAAGAAAGTGCAAACATGGTTAAATATCAGGTATTGCAGCAAACATCAGCAGCAATGCTTGCACAGGCTAACCAGATTCCTGCAATTGCTATGCAGTTATTACAGGCATAAGATAAATACCTGATTAAATTATATCCCTTAAAACTACCGTAAGATTTAATAAATAAAGACACAAAATGTCTCTCTTAACGGCAGCTGCTATTTTGCGGCTGCCGTCTCTCGTCTTTTATCACATTCGTGCTGACAATGTTGTTTTATGTTTGATTTTCGCTGTTATATTGTTTTTACATTACAACAGCAAGAGGTACATGTTAAATAATGTATCAATTTTATATCAAATATATACCAAAAGGTGCAAAATTTTATACAAAAGTATAAAATGATAATATGCGTATCGTCAAAAACCTTAGTGATTTGTCTTTAAATGAAGACCAAAAATTTTTGGCCGAAATTATCAGAGATGAATTCGGTTATGACACGTGCGTAGAAGATATTAAAAATAAAGATTTTTTGATTAAATACAACAAGCCGAGAAATAATTTTACCATTTATACAACAGCACACCCGACACAGGAAGGTGTAAGAATGATTGCTTGGAAACGCGGCTAAAATATGCTGTTTTTAGTTGATTACAATATAAAAAAAACAGTTAATATTAAATATATTAGTTCAATGGAGATTATTTTATTATGGTAAAATTCATTATTCTTGTTATTGCAGCAGCTGCATTATGGATAGGTTATATTAACTGGGGAAAACCGCTTAATACAGACAAGGCCGTACAAAGCGGAACATCTTCTATAAAGACAGAAAAGAGTATAGACAGAGTTATTCACTCAAGAGAAAATACCGCAAATGATAACAAGAAGATGCTTGATAAGATGTAAAGATAATTACAAGAATCCGGAAATATAGTAACATACATACTGCTAAAAGTTATTAATAATATTTTTGCTGTAGTAATGTTATTGTATTGATTAAATTAAATTTATACTGATTTATACTAAATATAATCAGTATAAATTTATGTCAGCGGTTCGTTTTATTTTGTACGATTAAAGAGTAGCAAAAAGGAAACCAATGAGAGATGGATAAAAAAAAGCTGCTCGGCAAACGGATAAAAGAACTGATAAAGCAAAAACATATAAGTCAGGAAAAACTTGCTGAAATTATCGGAGTGGAGCCAACTACACTGAGCAATATAGTCACCGGCAGAAATTATCCTCTGATATCTACACTGGAAAAAATTTTAATGGTGCTTGATGCAGATTTTAGTGATGTTTTTCAATTTGAGCATCATAACTCTAACGCAGATTTAAAAGCAGAGATTGAAAATCTGCTGGAAAATAATCCGGATAGAATGAAAGACTTTTACAGGATAGCCAAAGCTCTTGTAAAATAAAACCAGACAAAAAAATCCGGTAATTAATTTACCGGATTTTTTATTTTATTTATATATAAAAAGATAAAATATTTTAAACAACATCTTTTATATCACTAAAGCCGATTGTCGGATAATCAAACTCAATTCCTCTGTATAAATTCCAGGGTTTGCGTTGATTTGCATCCTGAGTTTCCATACGAACAAAGCGCTGTATCTGAGAGTTGAATTTTATATCATTTCTGCCTTCTGTAATAAGTTTAGGCATAATTCTTAAATGTTCCTGCATTTTAGGCAGAAGTTCTGATATATATTGTTCAGGAGTTTCTCCTTTATCAGGTCTGTATATTTTCCCTACACCGATAGTTTCTGTAAGTGTGTCCATAAGTACATCATCTTTTCTTCGGAAACCGTTCAAGAAATCCGGATGCAAAAATTTAGGCAATTCTTTATCTGACATAAATTTGTTATAGAATTTCTTAGCGTCAAAATAGTTCAAATCAAATTTAAGCCCCTGATCAGGTTTGCTTTTAAACAAATCTAAAAAACCGGGTTTTTTTTGTGCGCCGCTAATTGTTATTATTAAATTATTGTCCTCCAATCTTTGCAGATAAGGAATAATTTTATCCATTAAAGTTTTTAATACACCTTGTGATATATCAACTACTTCGTTAGAAATAACATCCTGTATTGCACTATGATAAAAAACCTGTGCGCCAAAAGCCGGAGATTTCTTTTGATTTTCCTGGTTTTTAGCGGAATAAACATTGTTATTAATTGAATTAATTTTCATTTTTTTACTCCAGACAACTTATACTCTGTTGGCAAATTGAGCAGATTCATTTTCATACATGTGTCGTATTACAGAATCCTGATTAGTGGATTTTATAAACTGCATAAATTTATTAGTTGCATTGGTTTCGCCCAGTTTGCCGTATTGCATTCTTAACATCGGTGTGTAGTTTTTACCGTCTAAAAATCCGGCATAATCATCACTTCCGTATTTAAAAGAATCAATAATATGGTTAGGGAACATAAATGTTGAATTGTTTTTATAAATAATATAGTTTTTTAAATCATTGTCCATTGCGGTATTACGCATAAATGAAACTTTTATGTCCCTGAAATAATCCCTTCCGACCTGTATAACAGTATGAAACATTGGAAATTTTTCTTTTAAAGCTGGTGTAACCGTTTTTATCATACGCCAGATACCCGGTCCGTCCTCACATAAATTTAAAATATCCTGTTGTTTTAGACCTTTAACATACACTCCATTGAAAGAAGGATTATTTGTTTTAGAATTTTTTCCAGCAGAAATAATGCGATTTTGTCCATTCGCAGAGACAGCAGTAACTTTCATAAATCTTTTTCCCTTTTTTTATTAAATATTACCACTTTTGTAGTAAAATGTGGTAACAAATTTTTATATTTGTTTAAAATTTGTTACAAAATTACCTTGCTTTCTGCATTGATAATTAGCATAAAAAAGACTGTCATAAAAAGACAGTCTTTTTTCTATTATAAATTTATTTTATTATTCATTCTTGAGGCTGCTTTTTAGCGTCCTTATCAATTCCCATGCCTTCTAATGATTTAATAAAGTTTTCAGCAGCTGATTTTTGAATTTCCGGCGGAACTACTCTCAAAAGTTCTATTGTCTTAGAGATAACAGGGTCTTTATCATACCATCTGTTCCCGTTTATTGGCTTTACCATTTCATAAAATTTGTCTATAGTTTCTTTTGAGACTTTTTTTTTTTTTTTTGCAAGAAAGATTTCAGCCTGCGCTCTTAATTCATCCTGATAATTGCGCAGAAGCTCAACTACTTCCATTAAAACCGGATCATGGTCATACCATCTTTTATATTGAGGCATTTATACTTCCTTTATTTGTAACCTCTGAGCTGTTTTTAATTAAAATATCACTCTCATCATTGTATCTTACTATATTTGCCCCCAAATTGGCAAATTTTGTTTCAAATAGCTCATAACCTCTGTCAATATGATGGAGTGCTTCTATATCGCTTTCTCCCTCGGCCATAAGAGCTGCTATTATAAGTGATGCACCTGCCCTAAGGTCGCTTGCTTTAACATTTGCTCCTGTAAGTCTTTGAACACCGCGTATCAGAGCATGGTTTCTTTCCTGATGAATGTCAGCCCCCATACGTCGAAGTTCAGGAACCTGCATAAATCTGTTTTCGTATAAGCTTTCTGTTACAATGCTTACACCGTCAGCGGTTGTCAACATTGCCATAGCTATTGCCTGAAGGTCAGTTGGAAACCCCGGATAGGGCTGTGTAACAATGTTAACAGAATTTAATCTTTGATTGCAGCTTACTTCTATAACCGTCGGTTCTAAAAGTTTTATGTTCGCCCCCATCTTCATCAATTTTGAATTGTAAAATGTTAAATGCGAAGGCAGTACATTTTTTATAATCCCTTTGCCCTTTGTTGCAATAATAGCTGCCATATACGTTCCTGCCTCAATTCTGTCAGGAATAGTCGTATATTCAATAGGGTGAAGGTCTTCTTGTTTTACACCGTTAATAACAATTTCTGATGTACCTGCGCCGGAAACATCTGCCCCCATTGCATTTAAGAAATTAGCAAGGTCAACAATTTCAGGTTCCTGTGCTGCGTTTTGGATTCTTGTTGAACCTTCTGCCAGAATAGACGCAAGTATAAGGTTTTCTGTAGCACCAACCGAGGGAATATCAAGATAAATATCAGTTCCGACAAGTTTTTGAGCATTAGCATGCACGTAGCCGTTTTCTATTTTTATTTCAGCTCCGAGTGCTTCAAGTCCTTTTATATGAAAATCAACTCTTCTTTCTCCAATAGCACATCCGCCTGGCAGTGCAACAATTGCCTCTTTGCATCTGGAAACAAGCGCCCCCAGTATAATAAAAGAGGCACGCATTTTGCTGACGAGTTCGTATTTTGCGGTAATGCTTGATATGTCAGTGGCATCAATCGCTACTGTTTTGGAAATTTTATCGTATTTTGTTTTTACGCCTAATTCTTCTATTACCCGCAGCATAATATTTACATCAGTAAGCTCGGGTACATTGTGTATAATGGTTTCGCCTTTAGGCAGTATAGCTGCAGCCATTAGTTTGAGTACGGAGTTTTTTGCCCCGCTTATTGAAACTTCGCCTTTTAACGAATTTCCGCCTGTTATTTTTAGTTTTTCAACCAAGATATCCCTCCGGGATTATGTTTTTATCCTTAAAATATATTTCTCTATTATAATAATATACCCAACAAAGATTGTCGTACATAATTTAATTAATGTAAATTCACTTATATTAATTTTTTAGAGTGAAATTTTTCTTGTGCCTGCGTGTATTTTGGGAATTTGTTCGGAATAAAATATTTGTAAATTTTGTCATAGAGGCGTTTTTCTGTTTTTTATGCGCACTCATCTCACTAGGTGAAAAGGGCGGAATGAGGCTATAAAATTCACCTTAAATATACTCCCACGCCACTGAGGTGGTGAACGCCGGGGTGAGGGGGCTCAGGCCCTGAGAATCGTAGGGTGGGCAAAGCTAAAATACCCCCTCTCCCGCTGGGAGAGGGGCCGGGGTGAGGGCTACAGAATTCACCTTAATTATTCTCCCTCTCCTCGGGGGAGCGGAATCGGTGAAGTGACCCCCAAAAAGTGGACAATTAACTCGCCATTAAAAATTTCCTGTATTCAACCGGAGTCATTCTATTTTTATTCCATTGTCTTCTTTCATTGTTGTAGTAATACATGTAATTATCTATTGTAGCTACAACTTGTTCAAATGTTTTTATTCCTTTTAAATCAATCTCATCTTTTAAATGACCGAAAAATGATTCTATTACCGCATTATCTCTTGGACTTGCAGGTGCAGACATTGATTGAGTTAAACCATTTGTTAACAATAAATCTTTGTATGCCTTACTTGTAAATTGGCTGCCTCTGTCTGAATGTATTATTGTTGAATATTTATTATCTTTTATTGTTTCTAAACCTCCATCTATTGTTGCTAACGCAAGTTCTTTAGACATTGTGCGACTCAACGCATAAGAAATGATTTCTGTTGTTTTAACATCTAATAATACACACAGATAAGCAAATCTAGCATTGTATTTTAAATAAGTTATATCTATGCCTAGAGCTTTATACGGTAGTTTATTCTTAAAATTTCGTTGTAATAAATTTTCACAGTAAAAATTCTCACAATTTTTCTTTATTTGGGTTTTGTAAGGATTCTTTCTTCTGGTTCTTGTTTTTAAATTCAATTCCTTCATTATCCTTGCAATTTTCTTTCTATTCATTATTTTTCCATATATATCTTCTAATTTCATTTTTATTCTTCGTATTCCTATTTTCTCTTTTTCGGTAAAAAATATATCTTTTACAAGCGTGTAATCTAAAATATCATTAAAGGAAATTTTGTCTTTATTTCTCAACCATTTGTAATATCCGCTTTTTGATACTTTGGCTATTTTACACATTTTTGATACAGGATATTTATTTATTGAACTAATTATTTCATATTTTAAAACAGGTGTTATTTTCTGAACTGATTGTTCAGTATTTGCAACTTTTTTAGAAATTCATTTTCTGCCTCCAAATACTCATTGCGTTTAAGTAACTTTTTGTATGCGGAATCTTTGTTTTTTATGTTCTTTTGAGGATAATGTATATTTATTTTTTTACGATTTGCATTTCTCCATTTTGAAAGTGTTTTAGATGCATAATCAGGATGATCTGAAAGAATTGATGTATTTATACCTGCTTCTTCAAAAATTTGATTTGCGGATTTACCGCTTTCATATTCTTTTATTGCCTGTTCTTTAAATCCTTTTGTATACACCACTTGATTTGATAAGACTGCTTGAATATTTGGATTGTTTTCCAGTATTGTTTTTTCTTCTTTTGTAAATTTTTCCATCGTTTGTACCCTTTCTTTTTATATCATACTCGCTCTTTTTTGTTGTCCACTTTTTAGGGTACACTTCA
>CALUQS010000025.1 GCA_944322975.1 Candidatus Gastranaerophilales bacterium | reverse complement strand
TGTCATCAAGCGGAATCTGGTTGATTTCAAGCCACTCACCCGTGCGTTTTTGAATCATTTTTAACGCATTATGAATAATGGTGAGGTTTCTTAACCCCAAAAAGTCCATTTTTAACAGCCCGATGTGTTCATCTTCTATCATCGTATATTCGGTTACAATAATGCCTTCTTTTGAAGGTTCAACCGGAACAACATCCGACAACGGCATTTTAGAGATGATTACACCCGCAGCATGCATGCCGGTATTATTTTTCAGCCCCTCAATGGCTTTTGCCATATCAACAAGCTTTTTAACAGTCGGGTCAGTGTCATAGAGCTTTTTAAGCTCCATACCCTCTTTGAGTGCGTCATCAATTTTTATTTTAGGCTCGGCAGGGATAAGCTGTGCCCACTGGTTGCTCTGGGCAAACGGAATGTCATAAACACGTGCAACCGATTTCATTGCGTTTCTGGCCGCAAGTGTACCGAAAGTAACAATCTGACAGACTTTATCGGCTCCGTATTTTTTGGTAACGTAGTCAATTACCTCGCCGCGGCGTTCAACACAAAAATCCACGTCCACATCAGGCATGCTTACACGCTCGGGGTTTAAAAATCTTTCAAACAACAGATTGTGCTTAATAGGGTCAAGGTCGGTAATTTCCAAAACATAAGAAACAAGACTTCCCGCTGCCGAACCGCGCCCTGGGCCAACGGGGATATCGTTTCTTTTTGCGTACTGGATGAAGTCTGACACGATAAGGAAGTATTCGGCAAACCCCATTTTGTTTATAACCCCGAGTTCGTATTCCAGACGTTCTTTTAAATCCGGAGTAAGCGCGCCGTATCTTTTTTTAATACCCTTCATACACATATAATCAAGGTAGGTTTCTGACGTATAGTTAGGCGGGATTTCAAAGTAAGGGATGTGATATTTGCCCATTTCTATTATCAAATGGCATTTATCAGCTACTTCCACCGTATTTTTTATGCACTCCTCAAACAGGTCGGAATCCATCCAGCGGAAGGAATCTCTCAACTGTTCGGGAGTTTTTACATAAAACTCATCGTTCGGGAAACGGAATCTGTCGTTGCTTTCTTTAAGCGCGTTTGTCTGAATACATAAAAGAGTATCATGCCAGTCTGCATCTTCTTTTTTAAGGTAGTGGCTATCGTTTGTGATAACCATTTTTATGTCCAGTTCTTTTGCAAGCTCTATCAGACCCGGGTTGGACATTTTTTGCTTTTCAAGCCCGTGGTCTTGAAGTTCTATGTAGTAATCTTCACCGAACAGACCTTTATAGAATCTGGCGGTTTCATAAGAAAATTCTTTTTCTCCTCTTATAAAGCCCTGCGCAATTTCGCCCTGAACACATGCTGAAAGACAAATTAAACCTTCGTGGTATTTTTCTATCAGCTCATGATTTATACGGGGCTTGTAATACATACCCTGACATTTTGCTATAGAGACGAGTTTTACAAGGTTTTTGTAGCCTGTCTGGTCTTTTGCAATAAGTACAAGGTGGTAGGGGTGTGTTTTTGCAGGATTTTTTTCTGTTATATCTCCGTCATACACGTAAAATTCACAGCCTATAAGCGGTTTTAGTCCGTTTTCTTTGGCTGTTTCATACATTTGAATAGCGCCGTACATATTGCCGTGGTCTGTTATTGCGACAGCCGGCATGTCGTTTTCTTTTGCAAATTTACAAAGGTCCTTGATTCTGATTGCACCGTCTAATAAACTGTTCTCGGTATGTAAATGCAGCGGTACGTATTGCATTAAATTTCCCCATTCCCCTGTATGTCAATATTTATTTCTTATTTATTTAACCACACACGAACATTTTTTTCAGCAGATTTTATAGAAACGTAAAGATTTAAAAATAAATAACCGGCATAAATAATATGCCGGCTATTTGTTTATTTAAAACATCTGTAAGTTATTTTTTTACAGGAGCTTTTTCTGCTTCAGGTTCTGCAGGTTGATTAGCAGGTTCAACAGCTTCTACATTAGATTCTGCCGGTTTTGCTTCTTCAACTGCTGCCGGTTGTACCGGTGTTTCAGTAGCTGTTGCTTCCGGAGCTGCCGGGGTTGTTTGTTCAGAAGCCGGAGCTGATTCTTGTACAGCAGCATCTGCGGGTGATATCTCCGGTTTTTGCAATCCGTGGTGAGGACCTCTCGGGCCTTTATGATGACCTTTCATTGCATCGTGATGTTTTGCGCATTCCGGACATCCGCAATCACAAGAACAAGGAACAAATTTTGCTTTTTCTGCCATCATTTCTTCATGCATTTTTTTTAGTTCTGCTTTTTGTTCTTCTGTCAAAATTGCTTCGAATTTTTTAACGTTTTCTGCTCTTGTTTCCATTTCCTGAGCAACTAATTTATCTAATTTTTCGTGTTCTTTTTTAATTTTTGCTCTGCAAGATTTTAATGCTTTATTTTCGTCAGCTTTAAGCTGTTCTATTTTTGCTTTTTGTTCAGCTGTAAGATTTAATCTTGCTTCAAATTCAGCTTTTTTGGCTTCCATCATTTTTGCATGTTCCTGAGGAGACATCGGTTTCATACATCTTTCAGGATGATGTTCAAAAGGACGTTGTTGTACACAATCTGTTTTAGCGGGACATGTTGCGTTAGCAGGTGCATTATTTACAGCACAAAAACTTACAACTGCCGCAGCCAGCATTACTGAAGTTAAAAGTGTCTTTTTCATGTAACTCTCCTTGTACTAATTCACGGACATTTTAATTAATTTATTAAGATTTTTTAATTTTTTTTAAACGAATTAATTAAAACCTCTTATAACAAGTGTAATTATCTTTTTCAAACTGTCAATAGCTCTAAAGTTGTAAAATTATTACATAAATGTAATACTACAATCTTAAAATAAGAGATAATAAGTGTAGTTATTACACAATTATTATTAACAATTATCTGTGTATTTTCGTCTTAATCAATGCACAAAATAAGGAGTCAAAATAAATTGACACAAAACAAAAAAATTTCTGTTTATCTGGTAGAAGATTATCAATTAATAAGAAAATCAATAAAACTAATGGTCAACAAATCAACAGATATCGAAATAATAAAAGATTTTGAAACCGCTGAAGATTTTATACCGGTATTTGAAAGCAATCCGTCTGATGTTGTAATAATGGATTTAGGATTACCAGGGATGAACGGATTATGCGCTACAAAAATTATAAAAGAAAAGCATCCTTCGACGAAAATAATCATATTAACATCTCATGAACAAACAGATGAAGTTATTGCAGCACTGGCTTGCGGAGCCAATGCTTATTGTTTAAAAGATATCGAAGCAAACGAAATGCAAAACATAATAAGAAATGTTCACAAAGGTGTAATGTGGATTCATCCAAAAGTTTCCGAAGCCGCAAGACTAACTGCGCCAAAGCCTATATCTACGGATTTTGATAACCTTTATAACAATATTGCCGTAAATACTAATCTGACCGAAAGAGAATTTGAAGTTCTAAAAAAAATTGTTGACGGCAAAACAAATACTCAAATAGCTAACGATATGTGTATCAGCACACATACAGCAAAAGCGCATGTCGGCAATATACTTTCTAAACTGGCAGTATCCGACAGAGTAGAAGCTGCTGTTAAAGCTGTCAGGGCAAAAATTGTAGATTAGGAGTTTGCCGTGTTAAGTAAAAAATTACACAGAAAAATGTTTTTTTATACAATTTTTCTTGTGTTTATATTATGGATGTTAGCAGAGCCAAATACGGCTCTTTCTTGCAGAGATGCCTGCTTTTTTGTATTAATGCTTTTTCTTGCCCAATCCTGGATAGAAAAAAAATATCTGTATTCAAAACTCTCTGTTAAATATAAAAATCAAGCTGATTTGTTAAATAATCTTTTTTTGAATTGTCCGGATCTTGTATACAGAAAAGATTCAAACCTGCGTTATAAAGACTGTAATCCAATAATGAGAACTATGCTGAATCTTGATAAAAAAGACAGTATATTTAATAAAACCGACTATGATTTTTATCCCCGCAAAACCGCAAAAGTTATACGCTATTATGACAGACAGGTCATTAAAACCGGACGAATTGTTTCATACAAAATTGAAAAAAACCAACCCAACGGTGAAAATAAAATATACGAAACCCTGCTTGCTCCCATTACCGATAAAACCCACATAACAGGTGTAATAGGGATATTAAGAGACACAACACAGTTTGAAGCTTTAAAAGAAAAAATGTTTATACAAAATGCACAACTCGAAAGCATTTTAAATAACATGCCATATATTGTTTATATGAAGGATTGCGAAGGGAAACTTATATTCAGCAATAAAAATCTTGAAAAACAAGTCGGGGTATCACAAAAAATGTTAATCGGCTCCAATTTCAGCGAAAAATATTTTAGCGACTATATTGAAGAATTACAAAAAGATGATACCAAAGTTATAAAAACCAAAGAAAGCATTGTTATAGAAAAACAACTTAATTTTTTTAATGAAACAAAATGCTGGTATCAAATAGGAAAATCACCGATATTAGACCACAAAAATAACGTTGTCGGTATTATTGTTATGATAAAAAATATTGATAACGAAAAAGCAATGGAAGCAAGAAAACGGAATCTGGTATCAACAATAACACACGATTTAAAAACACCTACAAATGCACAGCTGGGTGCTATGAACATTCTGCTTGACGAAAGTCTCGGCAAATTGAATAATGAGCAGAAAGAAATGATTGAATTAATCAAAAATTCTAATATTTATATGAAAAACATGATATCAACAATTCTTTCCGCTTATAAATCAGAAGATGAAGCCAACCCTGTTACACCTTCGGTCTTTAATTTTTATGAACTTGTGCATATAACAGCAAAAGAAATAGCCAACCTTTCAGGAACCAAGAAACAAAATATAATTATTATGTCGAACCTGTTAAACGAAGAAATACAGGCGGATAAACTTCAAATAAAACGCGCTGTAATGAATCTTCTGGGCAACGCCATTACTTATGGATTCGAGCAAACAGATATTGTTGTAAATATAACGGAAAAAGATAATTATATAATATTTAACGTAATTAACAGAGGCTATCATATTACTGATGAAAAAATTAAAGAAATTTTTGAAAAATACAAAACAAATGAAAATGCAAAATTTAACAAAGCAAGCACGGGACTCGGACTGTATCTTTCTAAAAAAATCATAAATTCACATAACGGAGAAATATACGCCAAAAGTGACAAAAGCAATATCTGCACTTTTGGCTTTAAAATACCGAGAATTTTTGAAGTTGAAGAGTCAAAAGTTAAAGAAATTGTATAAATTACAAATTACGGCATTTCATATAGTCAACTGCCGCCGATATAATAACTATACGGCATCCGGATACAATCGATGCCCCGCGCAGACATAAAATACAACTCTACAGTCACCGTTTAAGTTTATAGAACCTCAAACACCTGCTCTTTAGCAACTTCAGAAGTTATTTCAACCTCACAGGCACCTTTTGGCAGCACAAAACGCACTTTACCACCCTGCGCTTTTTTATCCAAAAACATTTCACTATAGAATTTTTCTTTGTCAAAACAGGTCATTTTCGGGACTAAATCGTAGTTATCAATCAAGCCGACTGCTTTATCGTAATAATTTTTATCAATAAGATTCTTTAAACGAGAAAGCTTAAAAGCCATTTTCAAACCGGCTGCTACAGCCTCTCCATGGGTGTATAGCGTGTAATTTGTAAGATTTTCAATTGCGTGTGCAAACGTATGCCCGAGGTTTAGAATTGCCCTAAGTCCTTTTTCTGTTTCATCTTTATTTACAACACAGGCTTTTAAAGCACAACACATATAAATCAACTTTGAAATAACATCAGAATCCAATTCAAAGATTTTTTGCCGGTTAACCTCCAAAAAATCGTATAAATTAAACTCTTTTTCGAATCCGCATGTTTTTTCTATAAACGCGTATTTTAAAACTTCAGCCAGCCCTGTTTTCAACTGTCTTAAATCAAGGGTTTTTAAAACATTTGTATCTATCAACACCGCTTTAGGCTGATAAAATGCTCCGATGAGGTTTTTTCCGTGTTCGTGGTTTATTGCAACCTTGCCGCCGACAGAAGAATCTACCTGAGCAAGCAATGTTGTAGGAATCTGTATAAAATCAATTCCGCGCATGTAGCTTGCAGCAGCAAACCCTGCCATATCGCCTATGACCCCGCCGCCAAAAGCTATTATACAGTCATTTCGTTCTAATCTGTTCTTTACACACTCATCAATAATGTGTTTCAGGGTTTCAAAATTTTTGTATTCTTCACCGTCTTTTAGTATCAACCAAGCCGAATTTTCTATGTTTAGCGAATTTTTATAAAGCTCAGCTACAGTTTCATTAGTAACTATAAGAAACTTTTGTGAATTTGAGTACTTTTTAACCAGTTCGCCGGCGATATTAATTAAATTTTCTCCGATAAGTATATCGTAAGAATAAGCGCTTTTTTGAGGGATATTAACTTTTAAATTATGCGGCTGTTTCATATTTATCTAAAATTTCCTGTACTATTTGCACCAAATCTTTGTTATCCGTATCAACTTCAAAATCTGCCATTTTATAAAACGGTTCGCGTTTTTGAACAAGCTCTTTGATTCTTTCTTTAGGGTTAGAATGTTTTAACAGAGGTCTGTTTGTTGCCTTGCGCACTCTTTCATACAGTGTATCAATCTTTGCGGAAAGATAAAAAACAACCCCGTTTTTTTTAAGCAGCCGGATATTTTCTATATTTTCAACAATCCCGCCGCCGGTTGAAATAACCTGATTATGATAGTTAGAATACTTTTGTATAAGTTCGTGTTCAAGTTTTCTGAAATGGGCTTCCCCGTCTTGTGCAAAGATTTCCGGTATATGTTTTTGCGCAAGCTTTTCTATTTCTTTATCCATATCAATGTAAAAAAAGTCTTTGAGTCTTTCGTCCAACAAATGACCTATGGTGCTTTTTCCTGCGCCCATCATTCCTATTAAAACAATGTTTTTTTTATTGTCCACTTTTACTTTTTCAACCTATTAACTTTGTATAATTTTCAAAATTCTGTTTAAGTTCTTCAAGACTGTCTGCGCCAAATTTATCCAAAAATGCATCAGCAATAACTATCGCACACATTGCCTCTGCAACAACAGCACAAGCCTCAACCGCACAGGTATCAGAACGTTCAAAATGAGCGGAATACGGTTCTTTAGAAACTATGTCAACAGAGTTAAGAGGCTTTTTCATTGTAGGGATTGCCTTCATTGTTGCATAAAGTACTACCGCTTCTCCGTTTGTCATTCCGCCTTCTATGCCGCCGGCGTTGTTAGTTTTTCTAAAATATTTTCCGTTTTCAAAGAATATTTCATCGTGCATTTGCGAGCCTTTTAATCCGGCAGCTTTTATACCTGCACCGATTTCTACAGCCTTTATAGCAGGAATACTCATTAATGCCTGTGCCAGTATACCGTCTAATCTTCTGTCCCAATTAACAAAAGACCCGAGCCCGGCCGGCAGATTTTTTATAGTGACCTCAAACCTTCCGCCTAAGGTATCGCCGTTTTCTTTTGCCGTATCAATTTCTCTTTTCATATTTTCTTCATCAAAAGCGTTTCCGATTTGAAGAATCTTTGACGATATGTTTATGCTAAACTCTTTTAAAAGGCACATAGCAACAGCGCCTACAGCGACTCTTGAGGCTGTTTCTCTTGCGCTTGAGCGTTCTAAAATGTTTCTTACATCAGGCTGATTATATTTTAAAGCACCGGCTAAATCTGCGTGCCCCGGGCGCACACGCGTAATTTTTTTTTCTTCAACTGCGTTTTTAATATCAGGATTTGATAAATCAACAGACTCAACTGACATGGGTATTTGCCAGTTTGCCCAATCTTTATTGGTTATTTCAAGACAAACAGGCGCACCTGTTGTTTTAGAAAATCTTACTCCGGATTTTATTTGAACTTTGTCTGTTTCTATACTCATTCGCCCGCCCCGGCCGTACCCGCACTGGCGGCGCGCAAGCCGGGAATCGATAAAATCTTTATCGATAAATATATTTGAAGGCAAGCCTTCAATTATTGCATTAAGGCACATGCCGTGAGACTCGCCTGATGTTAAAAATCTGAATTTTTTCATTTAATAAACTTTCTTTTTATCCTGCTACAGCTAATTATATGCTAATATCGGCTGACTCGCAAATAGTTTTAAACAATAAAAAACTCCTTAAAAATTAAGGAGTTTTTATTAATTTTGGTTTTATGTCAGTTGGACACCGGGTTGCTTAATTCAGGTTAAACACCTGCTGTTTTCTTTTGAGGTGCTGCACCCGGAATAGCTTGCCAGTTGGCAGCCATGATTTTTTTGAATGATTTTAGTGCTGTATCTTCGAGTTCACCGAGTTCATCAGCAGCCATAATGAGTTCTCTCAACGGCATCAATGCTCTTTGGTCTCTCAAAACGCCTAATGCAGCAGCTGCACCGGCTCTGACTAAATCATTTTCTTTTTTGTTTTGCATAACTTCAATCAAAGCAGGAACTGCTTTTTTGTCATTTAGTTTGCCTAAAGAAGTTACGGCATAAATTCTGACATTTACCCATTCATCGTTCAGCATAGTGATGATTTTATCAACTGCTTTGGGGTTGCCGATTTCGCCTAATGCTCTTGTTGCATCGCATCTTACATTAACTTTTTCGTGGTCTAAAGATTCGATTAAAGCATCTGTGGCAACATCACCGATTTCAATCAACGCATCGGTAGCAGTGATACAAACTTGCGGATTTTCGTCATTTAATGCTTCAACTAACGGTTCAACAACTTCTTTGCCGCCAAGACGACCCAACGCACGTGCAGCACGTACACGAACATCAACGTTACGGTCTTCTCTCAAAGATTCGATAAGCGGTCTTGTTGCAGTGATATCACCAAGTTCGCCCAATGCTCTGGCAGCATACAAACGAACAGAACCGTTTTTGTCGTTTTTAAGAACATCAATAAGCGGTTCTACAGCTTGTGAATCGCCTATTTCTCCAAGAATACGAGCAGCATTGTATCTAACTTTTTCTGAATTGCTGGTTCTCAAATCGTTGAGTAATTCATCAAAAGATTTTTTTGCTTGTTTTTTTCTTGAGTTCACACTAATTGTCATGTCTTTCCTCCGACATTACTTACATAAATTTCCTACACGTATATTTAAAAACTTTTTTGTTTAATTTATTGACTGTATAATAGCGATTTTTAACAATATCTTTACATAATTTTATAAGGGTAGAAAGAACACTTATTCTTCTCTGTTTTTTTATTATATCATTTTTTTTGACTCATGGAATACTTCTAAAGTCTAATTAGTATAAAAAAATGAATTTGTTTTTTTAAAAATAGAGTTCTTTTTGTAAAATTAAGACCTTAATATTTCGTGATTTTTGTAACAATTTTTTAACAAATTTGAAAACAAATTTGTTTGTGCAAAACAATCGGCAAAAACTCGAAAACATGGGTATAGAGCTGTTATTGAACACTACCATCCTTTTTTGCCTTCGAGCCAATCGAGCAATTTTATAATTGTCATTGCAACAAATGCGCCCAAAAACAGACCGTCAATTAATCTTATAAAATCGTTTGTCACAAACAAGTTAAAGTATTCTGCGGCAATTTCGCCAATAGCAAGCGTTCCGATAATTATATAAATAATTTTGTTCATTTTAAATTTATGCAAATAAGCATACATTGTTATTGCACCGGAAATATAACCGCCTACACATCTTGAGCAAATAGCAATCGGGTGTCCTAAAATCAAAAACAACGAAGAACCATGGATTTTGCAGAGTTTATGCAAAAAATTATACAAAAAATCAGACACAACAAAAACTTTCATAGACGCAAGCGCCGGTGCAGCAAACGCAGCTATTACAACAAATACAGCAAATGCCGCAAACATTCCGATTATTGCATTTTTAAAACTCCATTTTAAAATATTGCTCATTTTTTAACTCCGACAGTAAATCTATAAATAAAATTATACACACTAAAAAGAAGTTTTATAATCCTCCACCCAAAGTACACAATCAATATCTGAAACAACCTTTTTCATGGTCATCGACAACACCTATTGCCTGCAAATAAGAGTAGATAATCACAGTCCCGACATATTTCATACCCCGTTTTTTTAAGTCTTTTGAAATTGTGTCTGACAGCTCCGTACTTACAGGAAGAATATCAAAATCATTTTTTATTACTTTGTTATTTGTAAAGCCCCATATGTAATTTGAAAAACTGCCGAATTCTTTTTGTATTTGAATAAAAATTTTTGCATTACTTATGGCTGAAAGTATTTTATTTTTGCTTCTTATGATTTTTTCATTTTTCAAAAGTTGGCTGACCTTTGTATCGTCATAGTTTGCGACTTTTTTAACATCAAAATTATCAAAAGCTTTTTTAAAATTTTCTCTTTTTTTTAGCACGGTCAGCCACGACAAACCCGCCTGAAAAGATTCCAGCACCAAAAGCTCAAACAAGTCCCTGTCGTTGTGTTTCGGAGTACCCCATTCTTCATCATGATATTTTTTATAAATTTCTGATTTTTCATCAACCCAGCTGCACCTTTTCATCAATACACAACTCCTTTTTTCATATATAATATTACAAACTATGATAAATCAGACTAAAAATTATTATAAAACATATTATACATCACCTGTTGGTGAATTTCTGCTTGTCAGCGACGGACAAAGTCTTTGCGGATTATGGCTGGAGGGACAAAAACACTATGCCGCAAAATTAGGCGATAAAATGCAATGCGACAGCAACCTTAAAATTTTTAAAAAGACAAAAGACTGGCTTGAGCGTTACTTTAACGGTCAAAAACCGGATTTAAACGAAATCCCGCTTGCGCCGGCAGGTACTGATTTTCAAAAAAAAGTATGGAAACTGCTGTGTCAAATACCTTACGGAACAGTCACAACCTACGGAGAACTTGCAAAAAAACTTTCTGAAGAAAACAAACAAAATACAATGTTTGCAAGAGCAGCGGGATCGGCTGTAGGACACAATCCTATTTCTGTAATTATTCCTTGTCACCGGGTAATAGGAGCAGACGGAAAGTTGACCGGATACGCCGGCGGGCTAAATGTAAAAGCTAAATTGCTTGAGCTTGAAGGGGTGAAGGTGTATTGAAATAAAAAATTTTTCAACGCACAAATCTACCTGGTGTCAACCGCAGAACCCGTGACTATATAAAATTTACAAATTTTGTTCAAATTTATTTAATACCAAAATCTATCTTTACGGATTAAACACCGGCATATCTTTAAGTTAGAAAACACATGCAAAAATTAAAACACTATGGATATGATATGGTACGAATCGCTTAACAAACCCGCTTTTACCCCTCCAGACAGCATTTTTACTCCGGCTTGGATATATTTGTATGTGCTGATTTTCTTGTCTTTATTCACTTTTATATACACAAAATCAGACAAAGATAAAAAGCTCGGTTATTTTCTTTTTGCAATACAAATGGTATTGAATTTGTCATGGGTGCCGGCTTTTTTCTATTTAAAAAATATAACAATGAGTTTTGTAATAATTATTTTTATGCTGATTTTTACATTCATGACCGCAGCCGAATTTTATAAGATATCAAAAATGTCAGCGGCACTGATTGCACCGTATATTTTATGGATAGCATTCGCAGCATATTTAAACTACGGGATGATGTATCTGAATACCGGTTTATAAATTTAAAGTTCCAGCCACAGCACACCGTACGGTTTTACCCTGAGGTGCATTGTTTTATTCTTTAAAGACAGATTTACCCAGACATTATCATTGTTTACAAGGTTTTTTAAAACTCTTATATGCCCGTTATTTTTCAATATAATTTCTACAGGAAGAGTAATTTCTGCGGTAATTTTTTTGTCAGAAAGGTTGTTTACAACCAGTATTTGTTTGTCCTTGTCTTTTCTTATGTATGCAAAATTTGCAGGTTCCTTAGTATTCAACAAAATAAACTGGCCTCTGGACATAACCGGCAATTCTCTTCTCAGATGGATAAGATTTTTTACCTTTTTATAAACTTTGCTGTTAAATTCGTAATAATCTTTAGCAGAGCCGTAGAAGAGTTTATAAGGTATGTTGCCTCTGTGTATGTCACGGGAATCAAAGTAGCTCAACAATTTTGATTTTGTTTTTGATTTTTTCTGCCGGTCTTTTCGTTCCTGTTCAATTTCTTTTGCGTTTTTGAAATTGTTTCTTGCCCCTATTTCGTCGCCGTAATAGATAATCGGTATTCCGGGCAAAGAAAGCAATATTGAAAACGCAAGCTCGATTCTGTCCGGGTCGTTGTCTAAAAAGTTAGCCAGTCTCCCGCTTACGCCAAAGCCTTTTCTAAAATCAGCACCTTTTTTCACCAGCCCGTCATGTACAATTTCTCTGATTTCAGGAGTTACCATCTCAAGCGTTAATTCATCATGAACTCTCAAAAACATGGCCCAGGTTGCTGATTCAGGAATAGCCGGAGTTTCTTTGTTTGCTTGAATAAAATATTTTTTATCCTGTGTGATTAAACTTGCCCAGATAGCCGGCATGTAAGGAAAATGGTAAGCTATTTGAGCTTCATCCGTACGTTTTATATTTTTAGTTTTATCAGCGGATTTTATATCAACGGTTCTTTCTTTGCCAAAGTAAGGCAAAATATCTTTCGGGTGCTGGCAGGCCTCCACCTGTATTACAGAAGACGGCGCTGTCGCCTGAATATAATTGCTGAGCAATCTTATAATTGCGTGGGTTTTGGGTTGATTTTCGGCATTGGTGCCGGGTTCCTTTGACAGGTAAGGGATTGCATCCATCCTGAAAATATCAATTCCCATATTACACCAGTAGCTTATAGTTTCAAGGCAATAGTACAAAACCTCGGGATTTTCCCAGTTTATATCCAGCTGGAAGGGATAAAAAGTGTGATAAAAATAGTAATCTTTCCCCTGGATTGTAACTTTACGCCAGTGGTTTTCTGTATTTTCAGGGAATATTAACCTTCTTTTAGAAACACTGCCGTCTTTTTCAAAGTATTCAACGACCGTGCCCAGTTTTTCGTCCTGATATTTTTTATACAGAGGCATTTCCTCAGTAACTACAAAATAATCAAGTTTTGAAAGGTCGCCTTTTTCAATATCTTTAAACCATTCATGCTCCTGCGAAAAGTGGTTCAATACCAAATCCGCTTTTATTTTAAACCCTGATTTTTTTGCTTTTGTAATAAAATCTTTGAACTCTTTCATCCCGCCAAGGTCAGAGCGCACATCACGGGGATTTTTTACGTCAAACCCCGAATCCTGCATTGGCGAATCGGCAAACGGCAGCATGTACAATGTTGTTACACCGAGCTCTTTAAGATACCCGAACATTCTTTCGGTATCTTTAAAAGTATTTTTGCTGTCTGTATTCGCCACACCGAACTGGTCTGTATAAAACATATAAATAATTTCATCTTTATACCAGTCCTGAGAGCGGTTTATGTCATTTGATTTAAGCTCTGCCGAACGGTTTTTTACAGCCTGTTGTGCAATTTCAAGAATTTTGTTATAAATTTCATTGCAGTTATCTTTTCCGTATATTTGGACAATAGACGCTTTTATCTCTGCCTCTAACTTTGCAGGGATAGTAAACTGTGCTGATTGAACATTAACTGTTTGGGTTTCTTTTTTATCAGCAGATTTTGCAGGGGCTGTTGCGTCTGTATTTTGCGCATATGCTGTGTTTGCGGCTAAAAAAGAAACAAGGAGTAGTGAACTTATTAATTTTTTCATGGCTTTATTTTATTACACCCGTAATTTTTTGTATAACAAAAAGAACATAAAATTAATAAATCTTATCTTTTTATACAATTTCAGATTTATACAAAAATATAATAAAAAGCTGTATCAGATGGTTTTATCCCCCAACAGAGGGATATTTGTCAGGGTTTATACTTTTGTATAAAATTTATGGTTTAATAAAAAAAGGCAGGTCGGGCATACTGACAGACAAAACAAACACAAAGGAGTTTAATTGAGCAAAATAGGGTCAAAACAATATCTCTGCATTTTTGGCGGAGGAGCAATAAGAGGGCTTGCTTATCTGGGTGCTTTGCGCGCAATGAAGGAAATGAATATAAGCATAAAATCTTTTGCCGGTTCCTCTGTCGGGGCTGTTTTTGCCGCTTTTGCGTCTTTAGACTATTCTTTTGAAGAGTTTGAAGAAATTTTTAAAGAAGTCAACTTTGATTTGTTCAGGGATGTGAGGCTTGATATCACAAAAAAATTTGCCATAAGCAAAGGCGAACATTTTCTGGACTGGATTCGTACGGGGATTGAAAAAAAATTCTATGCAGAAAAATACGAAAAAGGAAAAAACAAACCCGTAACTTTCAAAGATATTGATAAAGATTTTTTTGTAATAACAACTAATATAAACGGTTGTACCCCGTATATTTTTTCCAAATACACAACCCCTGATTTTGAGGTTGCACAGGCCGTAAGAATTTCAACTTCACTGCCGGGACTTTTGGAACCGTTTGAGTTTGAAAATAATGTTTTAATAGACGGCGATATTATGAAAAGCTGGCCTATGTGGAGAATTTGCGACATATTGTGTCCGAAAGATTGCAGGGTTATTGAATTCAGGCTGGAAGGCGGGAAATACTGGCCCGATGTTAAAAATTCGGTTGAGTATTTGAACGCGGTTTTTGCTACGATGTCCAATTTTGCAACGGAATATATTATACAAACGTATCAACCAAAGGATAAGTTTGATTATGTAAAAATAGATACAGACCACATATTGCCCGTTCAGTTTACACTTCCCCAGCAGGAAAGAGATAAGCTTGTTGAAATAGGATATTATTCAACACTTGAGTATTTTAAAAAGCAGCTCCCTCAAAAGAAAAAAGAGCTTTTGCCAAGATACAAAATTATTCTGGATCATTTGATAAAAATCAAAAACGCTCTTGCAATAAACAGAATCATAACCGCAAAATCACAGGTTTGCGATTTGTTTATTTATTTGTGCGAGGCAAAAAGGTATATTGATTCCGCAATATATGACTCTATTGTTAATTTTAAGGACTACTTTTTTTCCCACGTAAAAGAGAGCTTTTTCTGGAAAAAACCTGAACTTAAAGATGCAAGAGAAGTTGAGTTTTATTTAAATAACCTTTATAATGATTTGCTTGAACACTGTATGGAGCTTGAAGAATATATAAAAGAGGCCGGTTAAATTTTAAAATTTAAATGCTTTTTTTCGGCTTTTTGTCTTCATGCAGCAAGTATACAAAAGGTAAAATAAGCGCCACTGCAAGCGCAAAATATCTGAATGTTTCTACATACCCCCATAATGTAGCCTGCTGTTTAAGCATATTATACATCTGTCCCTGCGCCATATGCAGTGCATTTTGATATTCCATATTGTGAGCCATAAAAGAAGACGCCATTGCGTTAAGCCGTTCCATATAAACGTTGTTTCCGTCATTTAAAAACTTAACCATGGTCATCTGGTGTATTTGTGAGAATCTGGAAATCATTGTTGTCGCTATTGACGTACCGATTGCCGCACCAACGTTTTTCACAAGGTTTTGCAATCCTGCAGCGTTGGTCTGATCTTTGTTTGATAAGGTTGCACATGAGATGTTAGAAAGAGGAACCATCGTCAAAAGCATACCAAGCCCAAAAGTAAAGTTAGGTATAGCAATGTTAGCAAGTGCAATAGAGGTATTAATCTCGCCAAACATAAGGCTGCCGGCTGCAAGGATAACAAGCCCTATTACAACAACAGGCTTAACCCCCAGTTTTATTACAAGCACACCTGATAAAACCGAAGCAAGCAGACAGCCTGCGCCTCTCGGAACCATTGACATCCCGCTCATAAAAGCGGAATACCCCATCAATGACTGCAGCATTGACGGTAAAATTGATGAGGAGGCCATCATTACCCCCATTAATACAATTTGCCCCATTGTCCCGATTAAAAAATTGTTATTTCTTAAAATGGATAAGTTTATTAAACCTGTTTTAGTCTTATTCTTTTTGATTTGTATCCGGATAAAAATAATTAAACATATCATAGAAAACGTAAACAATTTGCATATCCATGGTGCGCTAAACCAGTCATTGTCATTACCTTTTTCAAGTACAATTTGCAGACTCAACAGCCATAATGCCATAAAAGTAAAACCGGAAAAGTCCATCTTTACGCCGGATTGTTTTTTGGAATACGGAGGTTCTTCTATGTATTTCATTGAAAGATAGAAGGTTATTATCCCAAAAGGAATATTTATAAAATAAATCCATGGCCAGGAGTAAGTTTCTGTTATCCATCCGCCGACAGCCGGCCCCATTATAGGTGCAAGTACTACACCTAGACCAAATACAGACATAGCGGAAGGAAGTTTTTCCTTCGGAAAAATTTCAAAAATTATTGCCTGCGCAATAGGCATAATTCCGCCGCCGCCAATCCCCTGCAAAATTCTGGATACAAGCATCATCGGCATTGAGGTTGATATTCCGCAAAGAATTGATGCTGCCGTAAAAATTACAACACTTAGCAAAAAATATTGCTTTCTTCCCATCAATTTACAAAAAAAGTCAACTGTCGGAATTATAACACCGCTTGCGACAAGATAGCTTGTAATAATCCATGTCGATTCGTGCTGGCTTACGGAAAATGAACCTGCCATGTGAGGCAGTGCAACGTTAGATATAGTTTCATCCAGTGCAAACATAAATATAGACAACATGATAGGAATCATTGCTATCCAGGGATTAACCTGAAAACGCCATTCTTCTGCTGTTGATATTTCTTGTGCCATAACGCTCTTTTAATTTCTTGTAGATAAATCTACAAGAAATTAAAAAACAAATCGATTAAAAAAGCAAGAAATTTAATCAAATTTTATATCGAATTTATCAGTACAATTTTTTCTTATACCCTGTAATAATTTTATTACGTCATTGATTTGTATATTAATATCAGGGTTCGTTTCCCGAATATATTTATCCATTTGTTCTCTCATTTTGTTATAAAGTTTAAGACCTTCGGGTGTAATTATGTTTTTGGTAATAGTTTTGTTTTTTTGCTTTACGGGTTTACGTATAATAAAATTTTTTTCTTCAAGCGATTTTAAAAAGCGTCCGGTATGAGCTCGGCCTTTCAGAATCATTTTAGCTAAATCAATTTGTATAATATCTGGCTCCAGATACAAACAATCTAATATGGCAAATTCCTCCGGCGAAACCGGAAAATTACATTGTTTAAAATAACATTTTGCAGCTTCGTGCAAAACTCTTGAAGTAAGCTCAAGCTCATAAGGCAGGGTTTTAGTATAATGTTCCATTTATTTTTCCACACACTATTATAATATACTATTATACAATGTTATTTAAAAAATCTAAAAATATTTCATATAGTCAACTGACCTTGAGGTCGTCATACTTGTGTACAAGCAAGGTGCCGCTCAGCATAATCTAAACAATTAGAAAAAAACAAGCGGTTTTCTTTTACGAAAACCGCTTGTTCAATCTTTTGAAAAATTCCGGAACTATTTTTGTTCGTATCTTTTTTTGAATCTTTCAACTCTGCCTTCTGTATCCATGATTTTTTGATTGCCGGTGTAGAACGGATGGCATTTGTTGCAGATTTCAACGGTGATGTTTTCTTCAACGGAACCTGTTTCGATTTCGTTTCCGCAAACACATTTAATTTTCATTTTTTTATATTCCGGATGAATATCTTTTTTCATTTTGTTCATTCCCTTCTGCATAATTTATCAGTATTTAAATTTTAGACTGCTGAAAAATTATTATCAAGTTTTTTTGTGGTAATATTAAACAGTGTGAAGACTACCGGTGTATAAATCCGGCTGTCTGACAGAAATTTGAGGACTTATGCATTATGAAAATGTCAAAATTGTTTGTACAAACACTTAGAGAATACCCCTCGGATGCCGAGGTTATCAGCCATAAACTGCTTGTAAGAGCAGGTTATATAAGAAAACTTGCACAGGGCGTCTACAACTATTTGCCCTTGATGTGGAGAGTTTTAAAAAAAGTTGAAAATATAGTCAGAGAAGAAATGGATGCAGCAGGTGCACAGGAAATGCTTATGCCTTTTGTGCAGCCGGAAGAACTCTGGCAGGAATCGGGAAGATGGAATGTATACGGCAAAGAGCTTATGCGTCTAAAAGACCGCCACGGACGCGGTATGTGCCTTGGCCCTACGCATGAAGAGGTAATCACTGACGTAGCAAGAGAGGGCATAAAATCTTACAAACAATTGCCCGTAAATCTATATCAAATCCAATCAAAATTCCGCGATGAAGTTCGTCCGCGCTACGGACTTTTAAGAGGACGCGAATTTATTATGAAAGACGCATACAGCTTTGATTCTTCTCAAGAAGGGCTTGAAAAATCATACGCAGACATGGCAAAAGCTTATTACAAAATATTTGACCGCTGCGGGCTTGAAACAAAAGCTGTTCAGTCGGATTCAGGGGCAATAGGCGGAGCTGTTTCGCATGAATATATGGTGCTGATTGACGATACCGAAAACAACGCCGGAGAAAACGACGTATTTTTCTGCAAAAACAAATCCTGCGGCTATGCGGCTAACGCAAACCATGCCGTTTCTGTGCTGGAAAAAACCGATACAGACGGGGCAAAATTCGGTTTCAGCGAATTTAAAAAAGTTGACACTCCGAACACAACTACAATAGAAGAACTTGCCGAATTTTTAAAAATTCCTGCAACAGTGATTTTAAAATCAATGATTTATGTTGCAGACAACAGAATCGTTATGGCTTTAATCAGAGCTGACAAAACTTTTGAAGAAACTAAAGTTATGAATGCCGTAGGCGCAAATGAAATCAGAAGCGCTGCACCGGCAGAACTTGAGGCAATCTTCGGCGCAAGCAAAGGCTTTGTCGGTCCCAAAGATATTGAACTTGTAAAAATACCTGAAGAATATGACTGTGAAAAAATAACGGTTGTCGCTGATTTAACCGCACAGGAGATGAAAAACTTTGTAATAGGTGCAAACGAAACAGACAAACACTTTATCGGAGTTAACTGGTCTGATTTGAATACGCCGGTATTTGCAGACATAAGACTTGTTGAAGCAGGTGAAAAATGCCCTGATTGCGGCGAGCCTTTGTATGTAACAAAAGGGATTGAAGTTGGCAATATATTCCAGCTCGGCACAAAATATTCTAAAGCAATGAATGCCGTATACCTTGATGAAAACGGAAAAACACAGCCGTTTATTATGGGCTGCTACGGTATAGGAATTTCCAGAACAGCTGCGGCGGCGGTTGAAAGACACCACGATGAACACGGAATAAAATGGCCTATTTCGATTGCACCGTATCACGTAGATATTGTTCCCGTGAATATTCAAGACGAACTGCAAATGAAAGTTGCAAATGAATTATACGAAAAATTATTATCAGCCGGAGTGGAAGTTGTTTTTGACGACAGAGACGAACGCGCAGGTGTTAAGTTTAAAGATGCTGATTTAATAGGTTTTCCGTTTAGAATTACCGTCGGAAAAACAATAACGGAAGGACTTGTTGAATTTAAGGTAAGAGAAACTGACGAAGTATTTAAAGTTAAACCTGAGCAAGCGGCACAAAAAATTATTGAACTGGTAAAACCATATGTTAAATAATTTTTAAATACTTAAAAATATATAAAAACGAACGACATGCAAAAGATTTTGTATGTCGTTCATTATAAAACCTCATATTTTTATTCAAATAAAGTCAAAATTAACTTTTTTATGCAAAACAAATTCAAGCAAATCCTTTTTTTCTTCTGCCATTTTTAAATTAGGTTTAAACCCGACTGTTTTTAAATAAAGGCAAAGCGAATCCGCGGTTTCTTCCGCCTGCATTCTGAGTATTAAATTTTTATGAGGTTTGTCAAGCCCGTCGGCAAGTCTTAAAACAGCGCCTAATTTACAAACAGCAAGGCGGCCTTTTTCGTCCAGTTGAGCAAATTGGTCGTGTTTATTTATATCAGGAAAAGAACCGCGATGGTAGCGCGCGATGTTTGCAATAATTTTAACCTCATAATCTGAAAACCCGTCTATTTTTTCATTGAGAATCAAACTCATTGAATGTTTATGGTGGGATTTTTTTTCCACAGCATAGCCAATGTCATGCAAAAGGGCTGCTTGTTCAAGGTATACTACAGATTTTTGCGGCAAATTTTTGTACGCGTCAACATCTTGTTTTAACGCAGAAAAAATCATTACAGCGTATTTTTTTACTTCCTGAGCATGTTCTTTATCTTTACAGTATTTTTCAAAAATATTGTCGGGTTTCATATAGTTTACTCTTGTTTAAGAAGTTTTTCGATTACGTCCAGCAGATAATCCTGATTAAAGTTTGATTTTTTAATAAATGCGTTAACATCAGGCATGTCTTTAGTGAGATGTTCCGTATCATAAGAGGTGATTAATATAATAGGAATATCTTGCAGTTTTTTATGGTTCTTAAGTTCTTTAACAAACATTCTGCCGTCCATTTCAGGCATTTCCATATCTGAAAGTATAAGGTCAAAATCATCTTTATACAGACTTTCAAAGGCTTCTCTCGGATTTTTTACCATTTCAAAGCTGTAACCCCAGTGAACGAGAATATTTTTCAACAATTCCCGCGTGGTCATAGAATCATCAACAATTAAAATTTTATAATCCTTATTTGTTTTAGGCTGCAATTGATATTTAGAAACCGGCACAAGTGGTTTTTCCGCCGGTACATAAGTGCTTTTATACAGTTCCGGTATATTTAAAATCAAACAGATATCGCCGTTTGCGAGAGTTGTAATACCTGAAATATTTTTCAACTTCATAATGGGAGGTTCGAGTTTCTTTTGCAAGATATTCTGGTCTCCGAGTATTTTATCAACAATAATCCCCATAAGGCTGTTTTCCACATCAATCAAAATAACCGTTTTTTGTTCACTATTTCGATACTCCATATCAGATGGGAGTTTCATCAAATCACTCAGATAAAAAAGATTTACGGTCTTGCCGTCGATAATTATTGATTTTGCATTATTTCGTGTATAAATATTTTTGTTATCAATCCACATAACTGTTTTTATTGCGGTCATCGGCATTGCAAAAAGCTGTTTTGCGGCTTGAACAATAAAAGCTTTTAAAGTTGCCATTGTAACAGGCAGCTCTATTGTAATTTTTGTACCCTGATTAGGGACGGAAAAAACTTTTACATTTCCGTTAAGCTGAGTAATTTTAGTTTGCACAATATCAAGCCCGACGCCGCGTCCTGAAATTTCAGTAACAACTTTTTCTGTTGAAAAACCTGGCCAGAAAATAATATTCATAATTTGTTCTGCGGATAGGTAGTCGGCTTCTCTTTTTGTTATAAGATTTTTTTCCAGTGCACGGTCTAATATTTTTTGCAAATCAATACCCCGTCCGTCATCATGGACTTCTATGATAATCTTATTTTGCATACTTTTTGCAATAAGATAAATTTTTCCCTTAGGCGGTTTGCCTGCAGCAATTCTTTCCTGAGGGGTTTCTATACCATGGTCAATGGAGTTTCTTATTATATGCATTAAAGGTGCTTTTATTTCTTCAATAACCTTTTTATCGGCGCTGGTTTCGCTGCCCGAGATAAGAAGTTCTATTTCTTTACCTGTATCTCTGGAAATATCGCGTATCATTCTCGGAAACATATGGAATATTGTTGCCAGAGGCAGCACGCGGATATTTTTCACCATACTCTCAAGCTGGGTTATAATAACATTCAGTTTTGTATCTTCCTCATCCACAGATTTTTGAAGGCTCAAAATCCTGTTTGTAAGTTTTAAAATTTTAGAAGAATTCTCCTGAAAAATGGAATAAATCTGTTTGCTGAAAACAGAAAGCGTCGAGTAGTCTATTTTGTCATCTTTATTAAGATATTTTCTGTCGTAATATTTTATAAAGCTCTGTGATTTATGGTTAAAATTGCGCCACTCGTTTAAGTCAACGAGCATTTTTTCCAACTCCGAAACATTTTTTTTGTGTTTAATCCTGCCTATAATTAACTCGCCCATCTGATTTACAAGACGGTCAAGCTTTTTGGAATCTACACGCAAAGTTCTTATTGAGGTTGTTTCAAAAGAATTAAAGAAGTCCTGCGCTTTTTTAACAGGAAGAGGAGATTTATCAATTGTTGTACTGAGATTAGTAAGAGGATTAACAGAGGAATTCAAATCCAGCATTTGTTTAATAATATCAAGCCTTTGCAGAACAAGAGAAATATCCTCCTGCTGTTCATTATCCTCGAGCGCCATTTTTTCCGCTGAAGAAAAACACTGTTTTAGCACTGCTATTATTTCTTTTTCCGGAAGTTTTTTTGAATTTTTAATAATCTCTAAAATTTCGTCCAGTTTTTGTACAAGACTTGTGATTTCATTTTTTTGCCCGTGTTCAGTAATATCTTTTATTACCGCCTGAATTTTTGGGATTTGTGAAAGGTTGGTTTCAAGATGGGAAAGTTCTTCTTTAATAAAACTAATATCATTGAGAAGTTGTTTTAGCCCGGGGCTTTGTTCCGGTTCTTTGTTTTCGGTCTTGTCCTGTGCAGATTCTTCCTCATCGTGAATTTTTTTTGATATCAAACCTTTTATATCAAGTTTTTTTATATTCTGTGAATCGTAAATACTATTCAGGCTATTTACGATATTAATAAGTTTTATATTTAAATCGTTTATCTCTTCAATGTTTACAATGTTCGAACTTTGCATAACAAAGTCTATTTTTTGTGCAATTTCGTTGAGATTTTTCTTTATATCAATATAATCTGTTTCATCAAACTCTTCTTGCAGCTGTTTTATTACATCGTCAAAAGTTTCGATATAAGAAGAGCCTTCAACGCCTTCCATGTTATTGAGCAAAAGATAACCTTCAGAAAGCATTGCATTTATTTTATTAACACTTTTTCGACGGTCTTCATCTTCAATGTCGCGGGCAGGTAATTCCTGTTCCTGTACTTTTTGGGAAAGCCCGGCGGAGCGGGAGTCTTGTTTCTTAGCAGGAATTTCACTTTTTTTTACAATTTCATCAATTTTGTCAATTTGTTTTTGTATATCATCGGTATAGTATTCTTTTTTTAACTTAACAGATTCCTGTATAAGCTCTGACATCAAATCAATTGCATTGTAAAGTGCATCGGAAATTTCGTGATTTATTTTTATTTTCTTTTCTTTTGCAAGCCCTAAAACATCCTCTGCCTTGTGAGCAAGCCGCTGGATATTATTAAACCCTATCATTCTTGCTGCACCTTTTAGAGAGTGTGCATCTCTGAAAAGATACACAAGCAAGTCTTCATTGTCAGGATTTGATTCAAGCTGAAGAAGATTGTTGTTGAGTTTTTGAACGATTTCTTCAGTTTCTCCTCTGAATATATTTAAAATTTCGTCAAACTCTTCCGGTGAAAAATCCATTTATATAACCATTTATTTCTGTATATTTTTTAGTTCGTTAATACTTTCGATATTTTTATTAAAAGAGGCAAGCATTTCCGACAAATCATTTGCATTTTCTTTTATATCTTTAACAATGTCACCGGAAAGTTTTTCCTGATTTTCAGAGTTAAAAGAGACATTCTCGATGAATTTCATTAAAGAATTAAGAGTATTATTCAAAACGTTAAAGTTTTCTTCAATATTGCCGGCAAGTTTTACACCCGATTCAATCTCTTTGCTGCCTTCTTCCGTAGCCATAACAGTAGAGTTTGTTGTGTGTTGAATGTCGTTAATAAGAGAGGCGATTTTTGTTGTAGCCTGTTTTGATTCATCAGCGAGTTTTCTGATTTCTCCTGCTACAACAGCGAACCCTTTACCGTGTTCACCCGCACGTGCTGCTTCAACTGCCGCGTTTAGTGCAAGCATGTTTGTTTGTTCGGCTATATCTTCAACAAGACCGATAATAGAACCGATTTGCTGGATATATTCGCTCAATTCAAGAATCAGTTCTGCAATGATTTGTATACGCTGTTTTAGCACAATCATTTTATCTATATTAGCCTGAACGGGTTTTTGCTCAATCTCTGCATTTTTAAGAGACTGGTTTGATTTGTATAAAATTTCTTTTGCATTTTGTTTTAGCGCAAAAGAGAGTGACTTTAATTTTTCAACATTATTTGCAGCATTAAGAAAAGTCTGCTTATACTTAGATATTTCATTTTTCTGGCTGACTGTTACTTCAAGAATTTTATCAGCAGAGTCAGAAGTTTGAGTGTCTTTAATTTTTATATCATTTTGAAATTCTTTAAAAAGCCAGTTTTTAGACCATATATACTGGGCAATATATGCCGCAGCAAGAAGAATCATTGAAACAGCAGAGACATATGTCCACAATTGTTTTACGGAAATAACAACTATCAAAGCCAGCAGTATTAAAAGGAACATTACGTCCATAATCAATTTAATATTAGATTTTTGCTTATAATCAAATTCGTTGTTGTTCATAATAAATCCTCTTAACTCCCTGTTAATTTTCATCAAAATGCAATATAATTATTTTATTACAAATTTTAATTTATGTCGATTACAAGAAAAATCGGAAACAGCAAAAATGGACTATGTAACACCTTTTAAAGCACCTTTGTTAACAATAAATGACCCTGAAA
Organism: Candidatus Gastranaerophilales bacterium; assembly: GCA_944322975.1. GTDB lineage: Bacteria > Cyanobacteriota > Vampirovibrionia > Gastranaerophilales > Gastranaerophilaceae > Limenecus. The sequence continues at coordinate 8,726 of CALUQS010000025.1, read as the reverse complement.
ATCTGCACCTTTGTTTTTTGCTTGATGAAAATGTGTATGCCCTCAACGCGCAAAACATTCTTGAAGTAACAGCGCTGCCGATGTTGAATGAACCGCAGCGGCTGCCTGAATATATAGTAGGGATATTAAACTACAATGATTTGTTTATAAAAGTTATCGATATAAGAAAAATTTTTGCACTGCCGCAAAAAAAATACGGTTTAAACAACAAAATTATCATTCTTAAAGGCGATGAGTCGCTGATTGCAATAATTGTTGATGAAGTAACAGACTTTTTTACTGCACAGCCGTCTAAAATTCAAAGAGTAATGGGTGAAAATTTCAACAATATAACAAGAACATTTTATAAACTCGAGGACAAAGTTGTAAATATAATTGATATTTATACTCTCGAAAAGGTTATAAAAAAAGCCCAGTTCAAAGAAAATACAACCCATTACACAAATTTGTTTCCCGATGATGAAGAATCTGTATTCGTTTTAAACAAACGAAAAAATGAAATTGCACAAATTCCGGCAATGAATCTGGATGCAAACATTTACGGAAAAGACCAGTATGTTGTCTTTACGCTTGATACCCATACATATTGCATATATTCGCTGTACGTAAAAGAGCTTATTAATATGAAAAATTATCCCGTTACAAAAATCCCGTATACACCTGATTTTGTAAAAGGGATAATAAACTTAAAGGGGAATTTTTACAGTGTAGTTGACCTGAAAAAGCTCATCGGATTTGACTCACCAAAAACAGATACCGAGCAGCAGGCTCTTTCGGAAGGCAAAGCAATAGTTCTGGATTCACCGGAGCTTAAACTGGCATTGTATGTTGATGAGATAAATAACATAATAAACATTTCTAAAGAATATATAGAACCCAAAAATGATATGAGTCTCGATAATTTATTTATAAATGCAGAAGCTTATATTGATAATACTGTTTACAACATATTAAATCTTGATAAATTGATAAATGATGAAAGACTCTATATTGATATATCAAATTAATATTTTTTTGTGCATACAATTAAATTAATGCCTTAAAACCTGAGTGTATAAAATAAATTCTTTTTATGTTTTAATAAGTTCTGTAATTTAAATAAATTCAGGAGTTATATGGATAAAGCTAATAAAGTAAAACTCGGTCTAATAGGACTCGGCACGGTAGGAACCGGCGTAGTTAAAGTTTTAAAAGATTTTGACAATATAGAAATCGTAAAAATTGCAGTAAAAAACATTAATAAAAAAAGAGATATAGAAAATCTTGATACCTCTCTTTTGACAACAGACCCGTTTGAAATTGTTAACAACCCTGATATAGATATAGTTGTCGAAGTTATAGGCGGAATCGACCCCGCTTATGAACTATTAAAAACAGCTGTACAAAACAAAAAACACGTTGTCACGGCGAATAAAGAACTCCTTGCCAAAAAAGGACGCGAGCTTTTTGAACTTGCTAACAAAAACAATACGGTGATTTTGTATGAAGCGGCAATAGCCGGCGGCATTCCGATAATTATGCCTATTAAAACAACCCTTGCAGGAAACAAGATAAATAAAATCGAAGCTATTTTGAACGGAACAACCAACTATATCCTTACAAAAATGGAAAAAGAAGGTGTTTCATATGAAGAAGTTCTCAAAGAAGCACAAAAACTCGGTTATGCAGAAACTGACCCTACCGGAGATGTAGAAGGTTATGATTCGGCATATAAAATCGCAACCCTTGCAACCATTGCCTTGAACAGACGCGTTGATATAAACAAAATTTATCGCGAAGGCATTACAAAAATCAGCGCAAAAGATATGCGGTTTGCTAAAGAACTTGGCTATAAAATAAAACTCATTGCGCTGGCGAGATTGACAGAAGATAACAAAGCTGATGTGCGTGTTCACCCGATGCTTGTTCCGCTTAAGGATTGTCTTGCAGGTATAAACGGAGTAACAAACAGTGTTGTACTGGAGGGTTTCCCCGTAGGCCGTGTAATGTTTGCCGGGCCCGGGGCAGGGGAATTTCCTACAGCAAGTTCGGTTCTGGGAGATATTCTTGCTATTGCACTAAGTTTAGGCTCTTCAAACATGCTGCCGTTTATGAAATGCAATCATCAACTCGATGCGCAGCAGATTGATATAAAAGATACGATTAACAAATACTATATCTCTGTTACAGCCGCAAATACCCCCGGTGTAATAGGTACAATAGGTGAAATATGCGGACGCCACAACATAAGCCTTGCGAGTGTGCTGCAAAAAGGCATTGACAAAGAAAATACAGCAGAAATTGTCGTTATAACAGAAGAATGCAAAGAAAACGATATCAATACTGCAATAAATGAATTCAACGAAAACAAAAATATTATAAAAATAAATAACATTATAAGAGTAATGTAAAATCGGAGCACAAAGAATGGAAAATTTTCAGCAAAAAGGTCACTATAAAGGATTAATAAACAGATACAGAGAATACTTGCCGGTTACGGATTCAACCCCGGTCGTTACATTGAACGAAGGTAACACCCCGTTAATAAAGGCTGATAACCTTTCGGCAAAAATCGGTCTTGATAAAATAAACTGTGAAATTTACCTTAAATTTGAAGGAGCAAACCCTACAGGCAGTTTTAAAGACCGCGGCATGACTATGGCAGTTACAAAAGCAAAAGAAGAAGGAGCTAAAGCCATTATATGCGCGTCCACAGGCAATACCTCGGCCGCTGCTGCAGCTTACGGTGCTAAGGCCGGATTAAAAACATATGTACTCATCCCTGACGGATATATCGCGCTGGGAAAATTGTCTCAGGCTATGATGTACGGTGCAGAAATTATAGCAATAAAAGGCAATTTTGATGAGGCGCTTGAAAGGGTTATAGAAATTTCTCAAAATTATCCGGTTACTCTTGTTAACTCGATAAACCCTTATAGAATTGAAGGACAAAAAACAGGTGCCTTTGAAATTTGTGAGGCTTTAGGCGATGCACCGGATTATCACTTTATACCGGTGGGCAATGCAGGAAATATTACAGCATATTTCAAAGGTTACGAAGAATTTTTTGCACTGGGTAAAATCTCTCATCTGCCTAAAATGATGGGCTTTGAAGCTGAAGGCGCTGCTGCAATTGTAAAAGGCGAAAGAATACTGAAACCCGAAACAATAGCAACAGCTATAAGAATAGGCAACCCTGCAAGCTGGAAACAGGCAGAAAACGCGCGTGATAAATCCGGCGGAGTCATCAATTTTGTTACGGATGAAGAAATTATTGCGGCGTATAAACTCCTTGCCTCCTCCGAGGGCATACTCGCAGAACCCGCCAGTGCTGCGTCTGTTGCAGGAGTTATAAAAGCATTAAAACTCGGTTTGATAGAACCGGGCAAAAAAATGGTCTGCATTTTAACAGGAAACGGTCTAAAAGACCCTGATTCCGCAATAAAATATTCCGGATGTGAAGTTAAAAAAACTACATCCCAGCTTTGTGACATTATAAAAGCAATGGCATTATAAATATAAAAACGGGATAGCACAAACGCTATCCCGTTTTAAATATAAATATCATTTAAACTAAATTTTCAATAGCAGCCTTAACTCCGGTACCAGGCTCAAATTTGTACCCGAGTTTATATAAACTTGCCTCTAAAGAACCAACTGCTGCAATAACATCTCTGTCGCAGACAAATCCCAGCGTTCCCATTCTGAAAATTTTGTCTTTAAGGTCGTTTTGTCCGTTTGCAACAACAATATCAAAATCCTTTTTCAAAGTACTTCTGATATCAGGAACAGAAATACCTTCAGGCGGATAAATTGCAGTAATTGCATTTGACGCAACAGAATCATCTTCCACCATTAGTTTTAATCCTATTGCTTTAATTGCGGCGCGTAAAGCGCGGGCATGTTTTGCGTGGCGTGCAAGAATATTTTCCAGTCCATCTTTTTTCATCATTTTTAAAGCTTCATTCAAGGCAACAATCAAATTCACGGCCGGAGTATACGGTGTAGAATTTGCCCTGACCGATTTTCTGTATGCACTCCAGTCAAAATAGAAGGACGGGTGTTTGCAATTTTCATGCATTTTAAAAGCCTTTTCACTTGCTGCAAGGAATGCCAGACCCGGCGGAATCATAAAACCTTTTTGCGAGCCGGAGATAAGAACATCTATACCCCATTCATCCATTTTGCACTCAATTGCGCCGATAGAAGTTACACCGTCAACAACAGAAACCGCACCGTGAGCTTTTATCAAAGCTGCCAGCTCTTTAAGCGGATTTGTTACGCCGGTCGAAGTTTCGTTATGTGTAAGCGTAACTATTTTTATCTCTTTGTTCACATCTGCGTCGAGTCTGTCTTTTAAAACTTTCGGGTCTATTGCTTTTCCTGCGGGAACTTCAATTTTTTCAACATTTGCCCCTAAAGAAGCGGCAATTTTTGCCCAGCGGTTGCCAAAATTGCCTATAACAAGCGACAATACCTTATCACCTTCATTAATAAGATTTGACAGAGCTCCTTCCATTGCGCCGGTTCCGCTTGATGTATAAATAAATACATCATTTTCGGTTTGGAACAACCATTTTAAATCAGCGTATGTTTCTTCCAATACAGCAGAAAACTCACTGCTTCTATGCCCTATAGGATGTTTTGCCATAGCAAGAAGAATGCTCTCAGGCACCGGGGTAGGGCCCGGAATCATTAAAAAACTTTTATCTTTCATCGTAAAATTTCTCCATTAATCTATACACAACAAAACCATATTTGACAACAGGGTGGTTTTCTCCCCTCTTTAATCGAAACAAATTTAGTGGCAGCCGTGGCCACAGGAGTGGTCTTTGTCGTGGTTATGAGAATGGTGATGTTCTCCATCATGGTGAGAGCAATTAGGAGAAGTTGTTTGTTCTAAAGTTCCGTTCAAAAGGTTTTTAACAGCATCATCAGCACTGCCGGAAATTCCTGCAAAAATTTCAATACCTGCTTCGCCTAAAGCGTTTACGGCACAGCCGCCGATACCGCCGCAGATTAATTTATCAATATTTTCATGTTCTAAAAGCTGAGCCAGTGCGCTATGACCTTCACCATTAGAAGAAAGTATTCTTGATGAAACTATATCATTATTTACAATATCGTATACTTTAAACTGTTCTGTATGACCAAAATGCTGAAAAACATTTTCATCGCTATCAAAGGCAACTGCTATTTTCATTTATACTAACCCCCTCTTTGTGTTCTGATATAATTATTGTCTCACAATTTTTGAATTAAATAAAGAGGAAATTTGATTAATCATTACTACAGTAGTGACAGCCCTGTTATTTTTATATATACTAAGCTTATGAGTAAAGGAAACATTAAAAACGTAAGAAATTTTTGTATAATAGCACATATAGATCACGGCAAATCAACACTTGCAGATCGTTTACTGGAATATACAGGCACAGTCGCCGAGCGTGATATGCAAAATCAGCTGCTTGACTCAATGGATATAGAAAGAGAACGCGGAATAACCATAAAACTCAACGCAGCAAGGATGAAATACAAAGCTAAAAACGGTCAGGAATATGAACTCAATCTTATTGATACTCCCGGACACGTTGATTTTTCGTATGAAGTTTCACGGTCTCTTGCGGCCTGCGAAGGCGCCTTGCTAATCGTTGATTCCACGCAGGGTGTCGAAGCACAAACCCTTGCAAATGCTTATCTTGCAATAGAACAAAATCTTGAGATAATTCCGGTCATAAACAAAATTGACCTGCCCTCTGCAGACGTAGACAGAGTTAAAGAAGAAATAGAAGAAGTACTTGGTATTGATGCTGAAAATGCAATACCGGCAAGCGCAAAAGCAGGTATCGGAATAGAAGATATTTTAGAGGCAATTGTCAAACTGGTACCTCCGCCGCAAGACACTTCTGACCAACCCTTAAGAGCACTGGTCTTTGACAGTGCATATGACCCGTATCTGGGGACTTTATGCTTTTTTAAAATTGTTGACGGGAACATAAAAGTAGGGGACAAAGTTAAATTCATGGCCTCCGGCAACAAATATGAAGTAACAGAACTGGGATATCTGAACCCTAACCGGGTGCCAGTTAATGAACTTAATACCGGAGATGTAGGCTATATGGCTTGTTCAATAAAAGAATTGACAAGGTTTGTCGGCGACACTGTTACCCATGCGGAAACTCCTGCCGCAGAACCTCTTCCCGGTTATAAAGAAGCCTTGCCGGTTGTATTTTCAGGTTTATATCCTGTTGATAATGATGATTACCAAGATTTAAAAGAATCTCTGGAAAAATTAAAACTAAACGATTCTTCAATCACTTTCGAGCCGGAGACTTCTTCCGCCTTAGGATTTGGCTTTAGATGCGGTTTTTTGGGTATGCTGCATATGGAAATAGCACAGGAAAGACTGGAAAGAGAATACGACCTTTCTCTTGTTACAACGGCGCCTTCTGTAGTGTATCGTGTTCATAAAACTGACGGTACTGTTGTAGAGATAGATAATCCGGCAAATTTGCCTGATCCCCAGTATAGAGAGTATATTGAAGAGCCTTATGTAAAAGTTAATATAATTGCCCCGAACGAATATACGGGTACTTTGATGGACTTATGCCAGACAAAACGCGGGATTTTTGTTAATATGCACTATATTGATAAAATCCGTGTTGATATAGAGTATGAAATGCCGCTCAGCGAAGTAATCGTTGATTTTTATGACCAGTTAAAATCAAGAACAAAAGGTTATGCGAGTATGGATTATGAATTTAAAGAGTACAAACGCTCAGACCTTGTAAAACTTGATGTAATGCTTGCCGGTGAAGTTGTTGACGCCTTAAGCGCAATAGTCCACAAAGACAACGCTTTTTATGTAGGGCAAAAACTCACTGCGAAACTTAAAGATATTATACCCCGCCAGATGTTTGAAGTACCGATACAAGCCGCTGTCGGGGGAAGAATTATCGCCCGCACCAACATAAAAGCACTGAGAAAAAGTGTACTTGATAAATGTTACGGCGGTGATATATCAAGAAAACGCAAACTTTTGGAGAAACAGAAAAAAGGTAAAAAACGAATGAAAGCAGTGGGACGTGTAGAAGTCCCTCAGGAAGCTTTTATGGCTGTATTGTCACTTAACGACGAATAGTGCACACACAGAAAATATTTTATATAGTCAACAGCCCCTGATATAATCGGCATACACCTTTCTGACATTTTTCACAGATATATCACAAAGTTAAACTTTACAAATCTTTTCACAAACCCGGAGAAATTTGATATCATAAAAATAATAATTAATAATATTAACAAGTAGTCAAAAACGGGTAAGGATTATTGGACAAAAAAAAGATTTTATCAATTTTGACAGCGGGGATTATGTTTGTTATGACTGCGCAAACAAACGCATTTGCCGCAAAATCACCGCAGTTAAAACCTAGAGTAAAACTCGAAAATGCCAGCAATTATAAACCTTCTAAAAAACAAACATACACAAAGTCATCATCTGCAAAAATAAAAACTGTTCAATCGCAAAGAACCAAACCCCAAAAAACAAAAACATATAAAGACAGTGCAGGCAACCCGATTTCTGCAAAACAGAAGGAACGCTCCAAAAACTTAAAAAAAATCTACAAAGATGTTACAAAAGATGAGCACATCATGGAAGCCCTTGATTTACTAAACGGCGGACTCGGAGAATTTTCAAGACGTGCTATACTTGGCAACAATCTGTCTGAAAAGCCAATGCAAGTTGATTTTGAAGATTTGCGCAAATTCGGTCAGGCTTATGCAAATTTTGACGCACTGGGCTGGAAGAAAAAAGACAGATTATATATTTATATAAACAAAAAGCATCAAGACGCCCCAAAACCTGCGCTGGCAGCAGTTTTGGCTCACGAAGCGCTGCATCAGGATGATTTTAATTCTTTAAATGAAGAAACATATGCCTGGACACTGGAAGCTGCTGTGTGGACCCAGCTTTCTGAAAAATATCCGCAGTATAACGATAGCATGCACCCGCTTGCAGTAAGAGAAAACACCCTTAAAAAACTTTTTGTGAAAGGGAATTACACAAGTAAATATATTAGAAAAACCGTCATAGCCAATCCGGGATATGCTAATTTGCCGTCACGTTCACCGGGTTTTGAAGATGACAACTTATAACATAAAAAAGAGATGCTCGCACATCTCTTTTTTATTAAAAAAACTATGCACCAACCGCACTAATAGGTGTCTGGGACATTGAGACGGGGAAATTTTAATAAAAAATCAAACAGACAGCACGATTGAGGCTGTTTTTTAGTATTGAGATGTACCGGTCTATTCTTGCACTCATTTACTCAATTCTTGCACTCTTTTGCACTAAAATCCTGTCACCCTGAACTTGTTTCAGGGTATAATCCGCCCGCAAAGTCTATTTTAAGCCAGTGCAATTAGGTGCAAAAAAGTGCAATTTTATTTTTGCTTGCAAACTGAGATACCCCAAATTATCAATGAGATTTGTATATTTACGCAATTTCTAATTCATAACCTAATTCATGGAATATTTTTACAATTGTTGAAAATTTAGGTTCTTTTTCATTTTTAAATAAACTATATAAATGAGTTCTTGACATTCCAATTTTCTTTGCAAAACCTGAAATTGAATTTCTTGATTTTATGGCAATTTCTAATGCTCTATAAAAAGAATTAAAATCACCATCTTCAATATAATCTTTTAAACTTGTATTTAGATATAATTTAATATCTTCATC
>CALUQS010000024.1 GCA_944322975.1 Candidatus Gastranaerophilales bacterium | reverse complement strand
GCATTTCCGAGTTATCCATAGGATCCATCGGATTCTGATTTTTTAACTGCTCAAGCATTAGCATCAAAAAAGCATCACCGTCAAGCTCTTGAGAGGCGCCGCTTTCTTGCCTTTCTTTTGCCTGATTAACGGCTGTATTAGTTTGCATGCTGATTAATTCTTGTTGTATTGATGCGTATGACATTTTCTCTTCCCCTTAAATTAGACTTTGTAGTCAACCTTACCATTATGTTTTATCATTGTTTGTATATTTTTAATCTCGACGCCGCTGTTTATATCTGTTTCAGCATCGTCAAAATTCAAATTATCTGTGTTTGTGTATACTGTTTGTGAATTCGATTGATTTGTCTGGTTGTGATTTGAACTGTTAGGATTATTAAAAGACTGGTTGAACTGTTCTCTTTCAAAATTCATTGCGTTATTTGATGATTCCTGAGCGCATTCGACTTTGATATTGTTAACATTAACCCCTTGAGCGCTTAAGTTAGATTTTAAAGCTTCAATATTTTTGTCAAAGAGGTCTTTAACCTGCTGGCTGTCTGTCATCATTTTTGCAGTAATTCCGTCTTTTGTATTCATAATTTCAACGGAAACTCTGCCGAGATTTTCCGGCTGTAAAACAATGGAAACTTTGTTTGCAGTGCTTTGCTGGAGCTGTTCAAACTGTTTATTAACCTGTTCCATAATGCTGTTTGTGTTAAGAGTATTTTGCATTGAAGAAGACGCATTAGAAGCTGCTGAGAGTTGAGCATCCATCTTGCTGACAAAAGTTTCCAAGCCGTTAATTTGTACATTTGAAGAACCGGTATTTGATTCCATTGACATTTTTACAACCTGTTCCTGCGCATTATTTTGCGTTAGGTTGTTGTTATTTTGCTGATTTGAAGAAGATTCCTGCTGAACAGTCGTCTTTGTAACAACAGTATTTTTATCCTCCATTGCTGTCATCTGTGCAACAGCTTTATCTTTAATTTTTGTGGTTGTATCTTTGTTTTCTATGTTATTGGCAACTGTATTGACATTTTCTTCTATACTTGCCGCAACTTCTTGTGTAACTTTAATTTCCGGAGTTTTTTCAATTTTTGTATCTGATGGGGTAAGCACCTTAATTTCCGGTTGTTCTGTTTGTTCAACCTCAACATTTGCTGTCACTTTAGACATATCAGAAGCTAAATCCTGTACTGCTGTTTTTGTGGGAGCTGTTTGAACATTGTCAATTTTAGATTCTTTAATTGCAGAATCTGTTGCTGTTGTTGTTGTTTGTGATTCATCAATAGCTGTTGATATCTGCCCGGTTGCATTTTCTGCTGTATTCTGAATATTTTTTAGTGTTTGAGTATCGATTTGCGGCACATCATCTGTCTGAACCTGAGTTTCAACAATTTGAACATTTTGTGCTGCCTGCAGGGGTTTTACGGTCTCAGGTTTTTGTGATGTTGTATTGTTTTCTTGCGGGCAATCTATATTCGCAAGAATTTGTTCATTGGCTATTGCATTTTTTTGTACATTAGTGTCAATTGCCGGCATTATCGCACTTTGCTCGTTAACAGGCTGCATTGTTTGGACAGACATTTCATCAGAAGGTGTTTCCGGTAAAGATTCTTCTTTGGATTCCTCCTGAGAAGTGACTTCTTGCTTAATTTTATCTGTTTGTGATTTATCTGTTTGTGAGGAGTCTTTTACTTTATTATTTTCTGTACCTGTTTGCGGGGTTGCAGTATCTTCTTTTACTTCCTGTGTTTTTGCGCTGTGTGTATCTTTTGTATTTTTTGTATCTTTAGCATAGTCATTTTTTTGAGAAGTGACTTTGTTTTCGGATTTGTCAGCATAAGATTTTGCAGCATTATCAAGAGCAGCAGAAAATACATCCGGGTCTGAGTCAAAATTGTTATAGCTGTTGGATGATGACTGCTGCTGGGCAGCATTTGTCACATTAGACACCAAAAGCTGTATTGAATTTGTTAACTGTGCACTCATCTGATTCCTCTCCCGTCTTGTAACAGCGAAGTTTGTTAAACCCTTGCGTATCGTGATGACGCAATATCGTCTAACTCACGCGTCTGGTATTGTTCATAGGATTGATAATATTTCTTTTTCTGGTTTTCTTTAAGTTTTTCAAGAACTTTCTTTTCTTTTAAAATTTCGTTAACTTCTTTTCTTTTTAGTTCAAGAACTTTAGAAATATTTTGTATAACAACTTTCTGGTTAGAAATATCAACAATCAATTTGTTAATAAAATCTTTATAGCGTTGAACTTCAACTAAATCCAAGTCGTTTCCGCTTTGAAATACATTCATTAATGCTTCGTTAATTTCGTTTTGATATCCTTCAAGTGTTCTTTGTTTTTGCACTGCCTCTTGCAAACTTCTTTGCACTTTAGAAAGCTCCAACAATTTTTGCTCAAGGAGTTTTTCTTTGATATCTAATACTACCTGTAACCGGAATTGAAATTTTTTCAAACCTTACCTCTTTGCTTTTAATTTATTGATTTTTACCAAGTCTTAATAAAATTTGCATGCAAATATATGATTCGCACAAATTATATATATACAGGTTACTACATGCGTCTTTTTTACTAAATCCTCTAAAAACAGGATTTATTAATCAAATAAAAAATTTTTGTGATTTTTTAGCGCATATTAAACAAAATATAATCAGATTATTAACATATTTTGTAAATAACTGTATAATCTTAGCGTGATAGTTATTGATGAACAAAACATTATTATTCGTAATTATATTGCCTATTTGGAGTTTTTAAACCAAAAACTCTCTAAATTTTTTGAATCACAAAAACCTTATATATTTTGTAAAAAAGGCTGCGGACAGTGTTGTAAACACTCACAATTTCCTTATTCTGCAATAGAATTCCGCTACTTGTTGAGCGGTGCCCTGACTCTTGACAACAAAACCCAAAAAAAGATTGAACTAAACATAAAAAACATACTGGAAAAAAAGAAAAAATCACGTGCTAAAAAATTTCTATACGATTGTCCTTTTTTGATAGACAATGTTTGCAGTGTATATAACTATCGCGGAGTAATATGCAGAACATTCGGTCTTATGACAAGCACTGAAAATCAAAAAATTAAGGCTCCGTTTTGTGCATTCAAGGGATTAAATTATTCTAACGTATTAAATTTACGTAAAAAAAATATTTCTGTTAGAAAATTCAAAAAACTCAACACAACAAGTGAACCGCTCGGCTTTAATGTCAGCTATAAATATTTAACCTGTACTGATTATGAAGAAGCATTTAATATTAAATTCGGTGAAAGCAAACCCCTCATTGAATGGTTTTTATAACTTTTTATACCAAATTTGCATTTATAAAAAAAGTTCTACTCCGCTTTTTACCATATCTACACTTATATCTTTAAGACACCGGTAATTGTTCATGCATTTATTTTTCTTTTTTAGCCCGCAAGGCTGACAGGGCAAATTTGTTTTTATTACAACAGATTTTTCTGCAGCGGGTTTCCATTTAACAGGGTTCATCGGACCAAAAATTGCAACAACAGGCACACCCACAGAAGCTGCTATATGCAAATTCCCGCTGTCGCAGCCGGCTATCAAATCACACTGTTTTGTAAAAGCAAGAGTCTGTCTGAGGTTAAAGTTTCCGCATAGATTAACCGGCTGAATTTTTAATTCTTCTTTTATGTAAGACATTATTTCTTCATAAGTTTGAGAATCATTTTTTGTTCCGTTAAAAAGCACCTGAACATTTTTTTCATTTGCTAACCACTCTATAACTTTAGCCCATTTTTGTTTGTCCCATTCTTTTTTTCTGTTTCCGCTTGTTGCGTGTATTATGACTTTTTTCAACTGCAGATTTTCGGGTGCAATACTGTTTTTTAAAAATTCACAAACCTGCGCAGATTCTTTTTCATCAATCCAGTTTTCAAGATAATTGTCTTTAACATCGATTCCGTCTGATTTTAAAACATCTAAAAAACAGTCTATTTCATGACGGTTTTCTTCATACTTTACTTTTTTAGTAAGCAAAAAGCCTCTGCCTTCAGTATCAAAGCCGATTCTTTCTTTTATGCCTGCTGCAAAAGCCAGAAATGCACTGGAAAAAGAACGCTTAAGCACATATGCCTTATCATATTTTTGTTCGCGCAACAGTTTTACATAAGTCCAAAAAGTTTTCTTTTCCTGACCTGCTTTGTTTTCATAACGGTGTTTTTTTGTTGTGTCAAAATAGATAAAATTGTCAACGTAGGGGCATTTTTCAATAATTTCGCCTGATACCGGAGCAACAAGCATATCTATTTGTGCATCGGGATATGCATATCTTAAATTTCTTAAAAAAGGCACGGTAAGCAGCGTATCACCGATAAAACGATAACGCATAACAAGAATTTTGGTTTTAGTTTTGTTATCGTTACTGTTCATCCATCAGCCCTTTCAAATCCAAAGACGGTTTTAGCTTAAGTGCATAAATCTCGTCTTTATCCGTTGCAATATCTTTTAATTTTACGGCATCTTTTTCCGTTGTAATCATTGCTTCTGCGCCGTATTTATTTTTTATAACACCGAGTTCTCTCAAATCAGATTCCGTATAAATATGGTGATCAGTAAAATCCTTTGTCTCCATAATATCAAACCTTCTTAGATATTTATAAAACTGCTCGGGCTGGGCTATTGCGCTAAAAGCAATTACAGCCTTTGTTTCATCAAGAGGCTTGCCCGTAACTATATTGTATATTTCATCGGGCGCCATAGAACACACAAAAGAAGGTTTATGATATTTTTTTCTTAAATATCTGGCAAAAGTGAGTGCTTTTTTGTCGTTAAAATTTTTGTTAACAACAACAATCTTATCAGCTCTTTTTATTTCAGTAATAGGCTCTCTAAGCGCACCGAGCGGTAATACACACCCGTTGGAAAATTGTTTTTCACTGTCAACAACGAGTATGTTTAAATCCCGCGCGAGTTTTTGATGCTGAAAGCCGTCGTCTAAAATAAGTTTTGTACAATGCAGTTCTTTTTTGGCATATTGTGCAGCCTTTGTTCTGTTTGAACAGGTTAGTACTGCAGCCCCTTTGCAATGCTGCGCAAGCCAGTAGGGTTCATCTCCGGATTGTTTGGCTTCGTAGTTTATTTTTTCGCCGTCAGATATTACATTGACCTCTTTGTTAGAAAGTTCCCCGCCGTAACCGCGTGACAGTATAGCAGGGTATTCGCCTTTTTTAACAAAATAGTTGGCTATTTCTGCTGTAATCGGAGTTTTCCCCGTGCCTCCCGTTGTCAAATTGCCTACAGAAATTGTATAAAGTAACGGTCTAAAGGATTTTAAGATTTTTTTTCTGTATAAAAAATTGCGTATTTTAACGATTATTAAATAACACAGTGAAGGAAAAGCCAGCAGTGCATAAACAAAAGACGCACCAATTGCCTCAAAAGGTGTGTATTTTTTTTTGTAATGAAATTTTGTTAAAAGTACTTTTATGTCCATATTATTTATAAATTACAGTATAATACCGGCGATGCAGGCAGACAGATAAGACGCCAGTGTTCCGCAGACAAGGGCTCTTACACCTAATTTTGCAAGGTCTTTTCTTCTGTTTGGAGCCAGTTCACCGATTCCGCCGATTTGTATTGCTATAGAGCCGAGGTTTGCAAAACCGCAAAGAGCGAATGTGGCAACAATTATACTTTTGGCGCTCAATACGGGTTTTAATGCCGTTAAATCAAGATATGCAATAAATTCGTTGAATACAAGTTTTGTCCCCATTAAAGACCCTACATTAAGCGCTTCATCCAGCGGAACACCCATAACTATAGCAAATAACGAGAATATTGCACCAAGAATTTCTTTTAAAGAAAGATGCGACAAATCAATATGAATAAAGGCAAGATTCATATGCAGATATTTAACAAGAAACATTCCAAAATGTCCTAAAAACCAATCTACCATTGAAATTAAAGCCGTAAGGGCAATAAGCATGGCAATAACGTTTATGGAAACCTTCATCCCGTCTGACGCTCCGTGTGCAATTGAATCGATGAGGTTTACATGCGTTTTTTTGATTTCTATTTTAACTTCATTTTTGGTTTGTGATTCTTCAGTTTCCGGATAAACTATTTTTGAAATAACAAGCGCACCCGGTGCAGCCATAATCGAGGCGGCAAGCAAATATTCGGCAGGAATTCCCATGCCGACATACATTGCCATAACCCCGCCCGCAATACATGCCATTGACCCTGTCATTGAAGCAAGAAGTTCTGACATTGTCATTGTTGCAAGATACGGCTTAATCATAATTTGCGCCTCTACCTGCCCGACAAATGCCGAGGCTATGTTAGATAAGGATTCTGCACCTGATACATTCATCAGTCTGTACATTATTTTTGCGCAGAACTCAACCACACGCTGCATTATGCCGTAATAATAAAGGATGTTTACAAGAATAAGTATAAATATTATTGTCGGAATCAGTTTAAGAGCAAAAATAAAACCTGTCCCCGCACCAAAAAGTTCTTCCATACGATTCGGGCTGTTTGTCAAAACACCAAAAACAAAGTTTCCGCCTTCGTTTGAAAAATCTAGAATTTTTTGTATAAACATCCCTATATAGTGAAAAATCTTTTGTCCGAGCGGAACTTTTAAAACAAAAACAGCCAGAAGAACCTGCAGGATAAATCCGGGGATTATTGTTTTTAGAGAAATCGCTTTTCTGTTGTTAGAAAGTCCGTAAGCAATTGCTAAAATAACGATAATACCTATAATTCCAACGAATCTATCCATAACTCTTCCTTTTTCATCTGTTGTATTTATTGTACTTAAAGTATAGGTAAATTACTAAACATTTTTGATATATTTAATATATTTGTAACAATTTTTGCGGTTAAAATAATTTTAACAATATAAAAAACTGACGCATTATGCGTCAGTTTTTTAAATCCCCAAATCCAGTATTGCCTAATTTTTTTATTTTAGTCCAGTCTAGTTTTTATATTACCCTATTAGTCCGATTTTGCCGTTGTTTTAATTATCCCCGAATTGTTTTATCCATATGTATTATTTGTTACTAGTCAAGCAATGCTTCTAAGATGTTGGCATTTTTTGTTGCCAGTGAGTTTTCTCTTACTTTTTGTTTGTGAATATATGTTCTGAGTGCTTCACGAATAAGCTCGCTTCTTGTGCGGTTTTCGTCCTGAGCAACTCCATCAATTTTGTTTAAAAATTCTTCGGGCATTGAAATTAAAACTCTAGCCATATTTTATTCCTCCAATATGTTATGTAATCTCTTATGTGGTTTAGGTTTTGGACTTGTTAATCCTTACTCTTATATAAAGTATTTTTGAAATAAATTATTGCTAAAATTTATCTACAAAATATATATAAAATTCTTAAACCGGCTCTATAGAGTCAATTCAAAGATTAACAAAACTTAACATTTTATCAAAACTATATAAATAATTTATTTAGCGCATTGCACTAAGTTATAAAATGTTAACTAAATACAATCTTTTATGCCTTCAAGTATTCCTTCCACCAAAAGGCTTTTAAAGTTTCGTGAGTTCAAGTTAGCAACGTCATCTTTATTTTTTAAATCACCTGTTTCAATTAAAACACCCGGAACCGGAGAAGTTTTTGTTGCGCTCGAAGAAAGTACACCGAGAGATTTTGATTTTTTCTCTGTAATACCTTTAAACCAGCTGTGTTCGTTAAGTTTATCAACTATGGTCAGCGCAACTGCATCATCTTGTTTGTCGAGTCCGCCGCGGTTGTTTGCATAGACATGGATTCCTCTTTTGCCGCCGCTTGAATTGCTGTGCAAACTGACAATCATATCTATTTTTTCCTGTTTTTGAAGGTTTCTTATTGCCTTCATTGCGCTGTATACAGAACCTTGGACGTATATTACTTTAGCGCCTTCTTTGTTTATTTTTTCAACAAGTTCGTCTGCTATTCTCTGGTTTACTACCCATTCTTCTAGAGATTTTCCGCCATTACCTATAAAATTAGTAGTTTCAAGATTTTTATTCTTTTTACTCATAACAGCATTACTTGTTCCGGGGTCAAAATTTACATTAAGTGTTCCGTCTTCTTCTTTATAGTTCATTGCACCGCCATGCCCGGGGTTTACAATAATTGTATTGCCGCTGAGCTTGCCTTTGCCCGTAGGGTTAAAAACTTTAACATACGCGGTAATGTTGCCGTTTTTATCAACTTCGGGCATGGGTCGTTTTACATATCTTAACTGCCTTTTTGCTGTTTTTTGCCAGTCATCGTGCAGAGAATTAACCGTCCAGTTTGTTTTTTGACCGTTCACATAAATTGTTTTTGAACTGTCTGTTGATTTAGAAGGAGAGGTTTGTATGGTTTCTGTTTGCGGGGATGTTTTTTTAGTTTGCTGCCCGTCTTTTTCTCCGATTTTACCTTTTGACCATTCATAGATAAGGTTTTTGTATTCTTTAAGCACATTAGGATAAGCCTGAGCAGAGATTTCTCCTCTGTTTTTTTCTGCTTCAAGGTATTTTAAACCTCTTTCATAAACAGCCCTTGCCGAATCAGCAACAACATCAGGCATTGAATTTTTAAAAATTTCAGAGGCATTTGTTATGTCGTATAAACGGCGTTTACTCAAACCCGCTGCCGGTTTTTGAACTTTTTCGCCTTTTGCGTTTTTAACAACCGAATAATCCTGCGTCAAATTTGCAACAGCGTTAACATAATCTTCATTATTAAGAGCAGTTAAAAGTCTGTCATTGTCACTTATTGCGCCTATACCTTTATTAAAAGCCAGGTCAAAGACAGATTCTTTAAGACGGGAAGGCATATTATTGTATGCCTGTTCGTTTATAACTGTTTTTAAATCAGCCTGAATATCCAAAATATCCTGTGCAAGAAGAGTATAAACCTGTTCGTCTGAAAGAGTTTTGCCTCTGTATAGCGCACGCTCATCACTTTTAACAAGATGGCCTATACCGATTGTTTCGTTTTTATTTCTGTCTTTATAAACAGTATTTCTGAACTGTTCAAACTCTATTAAGGTATTCAGGTAATCTTGCCCTAAACCTGACATTTTTTCGATATCCTTTAATGATTCAATATTCCTGGCTTGATAAGCCTGAGGAATCAACAGAGTGTCTTTTGGATAAATAACGGATTTTCCGGTTAAACCGTTTTGTGCAAGCAGTCTTCTTGTTGATATACCGTGTTTTTTTGCAATACCGGCAGGGGTGTCTCCTGATTTTACCGTATAAAATGTTGCGTCTGTTGTTTCTATATATTTTTCTCGTTCTGTCGTATCGACAGGCGCATCAACTATTATAATTTTATTAGGGTCATTGTTTTGTGAACACTTATTGACTATCCCGAGAGAAGGGAGAAGAAACAAACCGATAATTGCCCCGGTTTTGGCCTTTGAAACAGCTTTTTGTACAGCAGAAGGCGCTGTTGTATGAGTCTTATTAGAGTCTTTATTGTTTTTATCCGGTTTTTTGGGGACAAAATTACTACCGTAAAATGACACTTCCATAAAATTTCCTTTCACTTAAATTTAATAAGTGATACAAACAGTGAATATTGCCAAATTTTTAATAAACAATTACAAAAGTTTATAATTATTTTACAGTTAAATATTTTTAATTTAGAATATTGGTATAAAGGTTTGCATTGATATAATACCAAAAAGCGAGTTGAAATGGACATCAGTACAAGGGCTGCTATAAGAAAAAGTCTGTTAGAATATAACGAACTTATAGAAACCATTGCCAAAATTGAGTTTAAAAAGCTCTCTTCCTCTTATCTTATAGATTTTTCAGAACTCGTTAATATAGGAACTCAGGTTGTACATCATCTGTGTTCTACTTCGGATATGACCCATTATAACAATTCTTATGTATCTACCGCCATTAAATGGGCCATAAGAAACGAAGTAAGAAGAAGATATAAATGGTATTCTCAGAGAACAAAACAAGAAAATCCGGCCGCCTCTGATGATGACCGGACAATACATGAAGATATCAGAGAAGCTGTATACAAAACCATACTCTCTATTGATGAAATGGCAGAAGCCGAAAACCCGACGCAAATCAGGGACACAGCAAAAACGCCGGCAGAACTTGCAGATTTTCATGAAATGAGTGAAGCAATAAAAGAAGCTATGAAAAAAATTCCGCAAAGAGAGCGCGAACTTATTGAAGCAAAATTTTTTCAAGATAAAAAATTAAGAGAATTATCCGAAGATTTTAATATTTCACCGTCACGTATTTCCAGAATTATTCAGGCAGGATTAAATAAAATAAAAAAAGAGCTTGAAAAAAACCATTTAATATAATGTCAGTTTAAAAAATTTTAACGTTCATATTAAAAAGACTGCAAACAAATCAGACTTTTTGTGCAACTATGGCAATCCATTGCTCCTGCTGTAAGATTTCTATAACTTTCAGGTTATGTTCGTTAGCAGAATCGATAACTATTTGTTTTTTTTCATCCAGTATTCCGCTCATAACCATATATGAATGCGGTTTCATAATATTTTTTAAATCGCCCATTATTTCAGCAAGAATGTTGTGTAAAATATTTGCGCAAACAAAGTCATACTGCTGAGTAAGCATATCAGCAGTTGCAGGCATAAAATCAATTTTATTAAACACTCCGTTTATCTGGGCATTGTCCTTTGCAACATCTATGACCAGAGGGTCATTATCAATCGCCATTACATGACCGGCGCCGAATTTTACTGCAGTAATAGCAAGAATACCTGAACCTGTGCCAATATCAGCAACATCGTATCCTTTTTTTACATATTTTTCGATTGCCTGTATACAAAGCTGGGTTGTAGCATGCGTACCGGTACCAAAAGCAGAACCCGGATCAAGAGTTATCAAAACTTCATCATCTTTTTTTGCGCATTCTTCCCATGAAGGACATATTACAACATGTTCCGAGGCTTTTGTAGGTTTCCAGTGCTCTTTCCATTTTTTTGACCAGTCCTGCTGTATTATTTTCTTTGCAGAAACACTCCATTCGCCTAATTCTTCATCGGTAAAACCTTCTTCTTTTAACTCTTCTTTTGCGTGGTCAAAAATTTTCTGGATTTCTTGAAGAGAAAAATCTTCTTCTTCATATTTTATATAACCTTTGGCAATATTATTTGTTGTTTCAATCAGTTCTAAATCTTTATACTTTTCTTCTGCTTGAACGACACCTTCACACTCAAAGCGTTCAAAGAAAATCTCTGTGACAAGCTCAATTGCACAGGGATTAATTTTTACTGAAACTTCAAAATAATCTTTCAATATGCTGCTCCTTAAGTTCTAAAAGCTCTGCAAACCTCTATACGGCTAGGTTTTGGCTCCTTCGGATATCTCGCCTTTTGTTCGTAACGTTACCACCGGCTCGATTATCCTACGTCGCTATCGAACGGTTGCGGCTTTTTGTTGTCCGATTTAGCGGACTCCGCCGGGCCTTCACACATAGCTTACGCATTAAATACGCCCATACGTCTGAATTTAGAATATCTGTCATCTTTAAGCTGCTGAGGTGTCATATCTTTATACTCGTCAATAGCTTTTAAGATTTCTTTTTTAAGCTCTTCGCCCATTGCCTCATAATCATAATGTGCACCGCCTAACGGCTCTTTTACAATACCGTCTATTATATTGTATTTTAACAAATCCGGTCCTGTAATTTTTAATGCCTCAGCTGCTTCAGGTGCTTTAGCAGCGTCGCGCCAGAGAATTGACGCACAGCCTTCCGGAGAAATGACGGTATAATAAGCGTGTTCCAAAACTAAAACCTTATTTGCCACAGCAAGCCCTAAAGCTCCGCCTGAACAACCTTCACCTGTAATAATAGCAATAACCGGAACCTCAAGTTTTGCCATTTCTTTTAAATTTACAGCAATAGCAATACCCTGAGCATGTTCCTCGGCTTTTATACCAGGATATGCACCCGGAGTGTCAATCAATGTAACTATCGGAAGGTTAAACCTGTTTGCGTGTTCAAAAAGTCTCAAAGCTTTTCTGTACCCCTCAGGCTGAGGCATACCAAAATTGTAGACAAGGTTTTCTTTTGTTGTTTTTCCTTTGACCGTACCGACAATCATAACGGGTTTGTCATCAATTTTTGCAACACCGCCAATAATTGCCCTGTCGTCAGTACCTTCTCTGTCGCCGTGCATTTCTACAAAATCGTTTGTTATAAGGTTAATGTAATCCAAAAAGTTTGGACGGTTGGGGTGTCTTGCGATTTGCAGTTTTTGAGACGGTTTAAGGTTTTCGTACAGTTCTTTTTTATATTCGTGAGATTGTTGTTCAAAAATTTCAATCTCTTTGGATAGATCCATTCCCGATTCTTCACTCATTTTTCTAAGTTCTTCTATTTTTTCTTCTATTTTTGTTATAGGTTTTTCAAAGTCAAGTTTCATATACCAATCCCCAATAATCTCTTTTTGCCTTCTTTTCAGCCATCTTTTTAATTAGTGTTTGTGCAGCCTTAATATTTTTGCAAGCAAGGATTTTAACTCGCTTCTTTTGGCTATCATGTCAATTTGTCCGTGTTTCATAAGATATTCCGCAGTCTGAAAATCAGCCGGCAATTTTTGTCTGATGGTTTGTTCAATAACACGGCGTCCTGCAAAACCGATTCTTGCGCCCTGTTCTGCAATAATTATGTCGCCGATTGTGCCGAAACTGGCTGTAACACCGCCATAGGTAGGGTCTGTCAAAACATTTATATACAAAAGTTTTGCCTCGTTAAGTTTTGCAACCGCACAGCTGGTTTTAGCCATTTGCATCAAAGATAGAGCGCTTTCTTGCATTCTCGCACCGCCTGATGCAGTAACAGCAATGACAGGAAGTTTTTTAGAAAGAGCTTCTTCTATAATTCTTGTAACTTTTTCCCCGACAACACTGCCCATTGAGCCGCCCATGTATTCAAAATCCATTACTGCACAGGCAACCTGCTCGCCTTCAATCTTGCCGATACCTGTAATAACAGCATCATTGAGGTTTGTTTTTGCTTTAGCTGTTTGCTGACGCTGGGTATAAGGCTCTGTATCGGTAAATTCAAGAGGGTCAGCCGGTGAAATATTTGTAAAATATTCTTCAAAAGTCCCTTCATCAAAAAGCTGGGAAATTCGTGTTCTGGCATTGATTCTAAAATGATATCCGCATTCGGGACACACCATCATATGATGTTCAAGTTCTTTTCTTGGCAGCTGTGCGTTACAGTTAAAACATTTGACCCATAATTTGCCTACATAATCATCTATTTTTGGGTCTACCGGACGCGCCGCTATTTGTTCTTCTTTTCTGGTTTCAAACCAATCTTTGAGAGTCATTTATAATTATTCCCCTTATAAATCTTATTTTTTGTCTGATTTTTTTATATTATACTACAAAATTTTACTCAAATTCAGTAAAGTACAATAAAGCCTGCAGACACCTGTCATTGTTTTTATTATTACATTGTTTCAAATTAAATATCAGTCCCCCGCGGGGGTATATTTTTACTACATTCCCGGAGGTCTGATAAGAGACGGCTGCAAAATAGCGCCTCCCGGCATCATATTGAACTGCGGGTTGTAGTCTTCATAATCTTTAACAGAACGATTCATCGGGTCAGATTCTTTTTCTTTCTGTTTTTCTTCGTCCTTTTTCTTTTGGGCTTCACGTCTTTGTTTTTCTTTTTTATCGTGTTGTCCTATTGCCTGAGGGTCATTAAGCACAAGACGTCTGAATTCTATATCAGCATTTTCAGCACCGACATTCAGCATAAGCCCCATAGTTGCATTTTGTCTGTATGCGTCATATCCGATTAAAAATTTCAGGTCATCAGGGCCGATTGCCGCCCAGAATCTGTTTTCCTGAAGCATTTTATCGTTAGGAGTATCGGCAAGAGCAATTGTAGCTGTATACATTAATGTAAGGTATTTGCAGATTCTCAGTGATTCCCCAAGGACTATGTTAGATTTACCGTAAAAGTTTTTATCAAAATAAAACGGAGAATCTCCTGCCTGTCCGCCTTGATAATATGCAACATACTGCTGCCATGATCTGTACTGGGTTCTCAAATAAGGACCTGCTCTTAACACACCCATTGTATCGCCTGTACCATAGGCCGCAACGTGAGACTGAACACTAAGCCCAAAATCCATTCCAAATTTACGTTCAGTATTTTTGTATTTGAAAAATGATTTATTTGTCTGGGTTTGCCATGCAAATTTTGTTGTTGAAAAATCACGTTTACCCCAGTCTTCCATAAAACCGGCCATAAATCTGTTTGTGAAGGACGCACCCAAATCTTTAATCTGGTAGGTTTTTCTGTGGTCAAACTGGAACCCGTATTCCGGCATTCTTCCGCCCATAAAACCGTTATTCATATATGAGTTTATACCGTATTGCAGGCTTAAATTGTCTGTAATTCTCTGGCGCCCTCTGACTACAAATTTGTCGTTTGAACTTGCCCAGCCAAAATCTGTTCTGTTGTTTCCGTTGAGAAATCTTGCCAGAGCTCCTACACCTATTTCATCATCTCCGTATGTCAAAGCAGGTCCGACTTTTAATGTGGAGCCAAACGGAGCTTTAAATACCCAGCCCGGAGAAACAAATGCCCCGATGTTTCTTAAAGAACCGAGTTCAAGCATATTTGTTTCTATATACTGCTGCTCTTTGTTGGTAAACAGTCTGAGATTGCCGGCAGAGCCGAGTTTTGTATTTTGTATGTAAATATCAGCGTTTTTAAGCGTAGCGACGTCGTGGTCTTTGTAGCTGTCTATAATGATTGTTTTAGCTTTTAAACGCCATTTATTATCGTATTTTTCTTTAAAATAAAAGTTTTGTGGTATAGCCTCTTCCATCATTGGATTTTGAAATCCCATAATGGGACGGGAAACAAATTTAAACTGTGTTTTGTCGTTGAACGTCACAATACCGTCCAGGGCTTCTGTTTGGGCTTCATTTACGATACCGGTTTTAGCACGTATTTTAATAGCCATGTGATTTAGCACGGGGTGAGTCATCAAGGCGTTTTCTTCGTTTAAATCCACCTGTATAAAGTCCCCGTTAATTTTTTCGTCTTCTTTTACAAGCACAACATGCCCGTAGCCTTTTACATAATTTGTATCGTGGTTAAATATAATTTTATCCGCATAAAGTATTGAGTTTTCACTTGGGAAGGTAACTTTTGCATTGCCTATTGCTTCAAATTCGTGTCTTTCGGGGAAATATTCCATAGAATCACTGTCTACAAGGACATCTGTTGTAGGACCTTGCGGCTGTTGTGATTGAACGGACTCTTCATCCTCCGACTCAGGTGCTTTTTCCGCTCTTGAGAAGAATTTTTTAGGTTGTTCTTCCTTTGATACATCTGTATTTTCATCTTTAGCCGAATCATTCAGCAACTCATCAGCCTGCTCATGTTTTAACTGCGGCGACGGCTCGTTAGCGCTGTCTTTTCCGGTTTCAGATTTCTCTGCTTGTGTCTCTGTTTTTGTTTTTTTAGAGAATACATTGAACCATTTTCTTTTTGTACCTGTTGTTTCGCCAGACGAATTATCTGCATCAGAAACACTTTCAGTTTGTACATCCGATGTATCCTGAGGAACATCAAGAGTTTCCGCAGCATAAGCTGTTGTGGCTGCCGCCATTAACACAGTTGATAAAAGAATTGTAAGTAATTTTCTATTCACTAAATTGCACCTTTATCTTATTTAATATAATTCAACGGATTTTGAGGGCGTCCGTTAACCCTAACTTCAAAGTGGCAATGAGGGCCGGTGCTGTAGCCGGTTGACCCTTCATAACCAATAACCTGACCTTTTAAAACACTTTGACCGGGGCTGACCACATAGCCAGACATATGCGCATACAGTGTTGTTGTCGGTTTGCCGTTAACTAAACCATGGTCAAGTATAACAACTTTACCGTAACCGCCGTACCAGCCGGAATAAAGGACTTTGCCCGAGTTTGCCGCCCTGATTTTTCCTCCGTTTATACCGCCGATATCAATGCCGGAGTGGAAAATAGTACGTTTAAATATGGGGTGGGTTCTGTAGCCGAACGGCGAAGTAATAGGACCTGCAATCGGTTTCATAAAACCGGAAACGACTTTAACAGTTGAGCCTTTTGTGTTTTTATTAATCATTCTGCCCAGCGCTTCAGATTGTTTTGCAAGTTCTTTTTCTGCTTTTTCGTAATAAGCTCTATCAGTTCTGTATCTTTGAATTGATGACTCATTCTGGCTTATTGCCCCTTGAATATACTGCTGCTGGGCATTTATACTTTTAATGGAATATGCAATGATTGTTTTTTGTTGTTCAAGCTGACTGCGCAAAAGGGCTATTCTTCTTGATTTTTCTTTTAAATAAGATAATTTTTTCTTATCTTTTTTGGTTATGACATTTTGATAATAAATCCTGTCAAGAAACGTATTTATGTCCGTTGTAGCAAGCAAAAGCTGGAACATACCGCGTCTTTGTTTTTTAAAAATTTGTCTTATGCGTTTTTTGGCCAACAATTCTGTTGCAGAAAAATCACTGAGTGTGTCATTCAAATTTTTTTCGGTTTCTATAAGCTGCTGCTGCGCATCTTGATATTCCTGTTTTGTTGATTTAAGCTTTTTAGTTGCATTTTCAAGACGCTGCTGGTTTTTATAGAGTTTATTTGTTTCTATGCTTTCCAGCCGTTTAAGTTTGACAACTTTTGCATGGGTTTCTTTTCTCTTTTTTTCGATATGGTTCTGGTTGCAAAATGCGTCAGTTCCAAAAGAGAATATGATTATAAATATAAGAAAAGCTTTTATTATATCCCGAACAAAGCTTTTATTTATGATTGAATGTGCTTTATGCGACATTTATTGTTATCCTGAACATTTGCCGCCTTGGTTATCAGGCAAACTGCTTCCAACTATTTTTGCCGGTGTTATTTTGATACAAATGCAATCAATACTGGTGCTATTGCAAACAAAATAAATGCGACAAATATTATTCCTATAATAACTTTTTGATTTTTTCTGAAAAATTCCATTTTTACTTATCCGTAAATGATTAACAATAACTATTTTACATGCAAAATGTATCTTTTACAAGAAATTCATATACACGATTGAGTTTTATAATACCTTATTCATTAGCTACCCATTTTTTACGGGTTGTCCACTGGATAACAGTTAACACAAGTATTATCAAAAATAATATATAGGCTCCGGCAGAAGCTTCTCCCGTATTAAAATACTCAAACGCATTTTTGTATATCCAGTAAACAAGCACGTTTGTAGAATCCATCGGACCGCCCTGTGTCATAAGATAAATCAAATCGAACACCTGAAATGACGAAATAGTTGTAATAACAAGAACAAAAAACACTGTAGGGCTTAACAACGGCAGGGTAATTCTAAAAAAAGTTTGAACAGGATTTGCGCCGTCTATTTTTGATGACTCATAAATATTTGGATTTATGGAAGAAAATCCTGACAAAAAAATTACCATATTATATCCGACAAGTTTCCAGGCAGAAACGATAATTAACGCAATCATTGCTGTTTTTGTGTCATAAAGCCAGTTTATATGAGCTCTCAAAATGAAGTTTAAAAGCCCGTTATTAGGGTCAAAAATCCACTCCCACGCTATTGCTATAACAATCATAGGCGTAATAAAAGGCAAAAAATAAGCGGTTTTAAAAAACTCGCTGCCTCTGATTTTATTATTTAACACTGCGGCAAGTATTAACGGAACTATGATTGCAATAAGCACAGTCGATAACGCAAAAACAAAAGTATTTTTTATTATTAAACCAAATTCCTGTGAACTAAAAAGCTCTGTGTAATTTTGCAGCCCGACAAATTTTATTGCTGACAATAAATCCCATTTACAAAAACTTAAATAAAAAGAAAAAAATACCGGTATGATAATAAACACTAAAGTCCCTGCTAATGCAGGCATAACCAGCAGGTTTATCCGAATTTGTTCATTAAAAAATTTTTTTAAAAAATCCTTCACAAACAAATTATAACAAATATTGCGAATTTTTTTGCAAACTTTGCGGAATTTATCATATAATTAATAATAATATTAAGGCTCCGGAGAGGTAATATGCTGCAAACTTTAAATAAAATTAATTCCATACATGATTTGGCACTTGAAGTGCTGCAAATCGAGGCTGATTCTATTTTAAAGCTGAAAGAAAGAATCGGCGAAGACTTTGAAAAAGCTATAGATATTCTCTACAACTGCAAAGGTCGCGTAATCGTTACAGGTATGGGAAAATCAGGGCATATTGGCAAAAAAATTGCAGCAACCCTGTCTTCTACAGGCACTCCTTCTTATTTTTTGCATCCGGCAGAAAGCACCCATGGAGATTCCGGTCTTATCACCCGTGATGATGTGGTAATAGCTATATCTAACAGCGGAGAAACAGCAGAATTAATGAATCTTTTACCGTTAATTGAACGTTTCGGCGTAAAAATGATTGCAATGACCGGCAAAAAAGAATCTACTCTCGGCAAAAAGTCAGACGTAGTCCTTGATGTTTCAGTGGAAAAAGAGGCATGTCCGCTGGGTAAAGCTCCGACAGCAAGCACTACGGCAACTCTTGCGATGGGTGATGCCGTGGCAATATGTCTGCTTAAAAAACGCGGTTTTACAGAAGAAGATTTTCTCATGTTCCACCCATCCGGTGCTTTAGGGCGCGGAGTTTTGTATCACGTTTCGGATTTAATGATTACCGGCGACAGAATCCCTGTTTTAAGCGAAAATACAACCTTCCTCGACACTATTCAGTTTATTTCAGATAAACGACTCGGCTGTGCCATAATGGTAGACAATAACGGTATAATGACCGGTATTTTAACAGACGGAGACATAAGACGCACATTACTTAAATACAACAACACTTCTTCTTTGATTGCAAAAGAAGTCATGACCAAAAATCCTAAAGTTATTTTGTCTACTGATTTGGCTGCCAAAGCTTTACATATTATGGAAAAACACTCAATTACTTCACTTGCTGTATGTGATAATGCAGGCAAACCAACCGGACTTATACACATACACGACCTACTAAGAGCGGGTGTCGCCTGATGAATAAAGGAATCATTGAAAAAGCTGCAAAAATAAAGGC
The DNA here is from genome assembly GCA_944322975.1 of Candidatus Gastranaerophilales bacterium. Taxonomy (GTDB): domain Bacteria; phylum Cyanobacteriota; class Vampirovibrionia; order Gastranaerophilales; family Gastranaerophilaceae; genus Limenecus. The sequence goes on along the minus strand of CALUQS010000024.1, from coordinate 13,314 downwards.
ACTTGTGCTTGATGTCGATGGAGTTATGACTGACGGCTCCCTTACTTTTGATGAAAACGGAGTTGAATACAAAACCTTTAACGCAAAAGACGGTCAGGGGATTGTAATGCTAAACAAAACAGGTTTTGTTACAGCTATTATAACAGCACGCCAGAACGGTACTGTCCGCCACAGATTCAATAATCTGGCAATGACAAAACTTGTCGAAGGCTGCAAAAATAAAATAGCAGCACTAAAAGATATAATGATAGAATACAATCTGCAACCATATGAAATAGCATATATGGGCGATGATTTGCCGGACATTTGCTGTTTAAAAATTGTAGGACTGCCTTCATGCCCGAACGATGCAGTAGAAGAAGTGCAAAAATATGCAGATTTTATTTCCTCTAAAAATGGCGGCAGGGGCGCCGTAAGAGAATTGTGCGACATAATTTTAAAAGCAACAGGCAAATATGACGACATAGTCGGTTCCATAATTAACAAAGAATAAAGATTGGTTTATGAAACAGATTAGTCTTCGTTGATGGTGCCTACAACGTTATAAGCATAGCCGACTAACGCGCCTAAAGCAGCACCGGGAAGAATAAAGTGTGAATACGGTCTTGACTGTTTTGCGGCATTTTTAATATTTGCAACAGTAATACTTTTAGAAGCTTTCATTTTTGCAGCCAGATTATTAATCATATCTGTTACCTTTTCTTGAACCTCTTGAGGAGCGCTTTTTATAGCTGCTTTTGCTTCTTTTAGCTGTTTTAATGTTTTTGCCTTTGCTTTTTTTATAAATAATTTTAAAACTTCGTTTTCTTTATCGGATTTTAAAAGTTCTTCAGCTTTTTCAACAGCATCTTTTTTTACGGAATTGACATTATCCTCTTTATAAGAATCGAACATATTAAACATGAAATAGTCCATTTCGGGTTTGTAAACCGGTATGGTATAACGCAAAGCAAGTCCGGCAGCACCTCCAACCGCGGTGGCTGCAGGTATGCTTATGTTTTTAGGTTCTGTTGTTTTAACTACAGAAACTTGCATTGGTCTTTCCTATAAATTCTCTTCGTAAAATTTTAACTAATATTTTAACTGATAGATAAAAACCGAAACCCTTATGTACAAAGGTTTTTAAACCTTTTTCAAAGCGTTATCTTAAATTTTTTATATTGTATCACTGCATGACTACGCTGTCAACACTATATTTAATTAATTCCGTCAGTTTTAACAGAATTTAATAAATACTGTTTGAGCCCGTCTCTAACAGATTCTGCGGCTTTTTGCCTGAAATTTTCATCTAATAATAATTTATATTCATCAGGATGAATCATATATGCAACTTCTATTAAAACAGACAACGGCATGGTCGGACGGGTCATAACAAGGCTATACATAGCAACACCGTCATCTTTTGTGGAGAGTTCTTTTGTAATAACATCTCTAAGTGTTTTAGCCAGCTGAACTGATTCGGGATTGTAATATAAAACAGATGTTCCGTGTTTTTCATACGGATCAGCACCATCAGACAACGCATTGGCATGCAGGCTCAAAGATATCAAGGCATCAGAGTTTTGTATCATTTTAACCCTGTCATACAAACCTACATGGCTGTCATCAGTTCTTGTTAACAGGACTTTTGCGCCTTCATCTTCCAGAACCTTTTTCAATTTTTTTACAATATCAAGATTAATATCTTTCTCTTTTTCTCCGGTAGGACCTATTGCACCGGAATCATCCGCACCATGACCGGCATCAAGAAAAATTGTTATGTCTTTTAGCGGTTTTTCTATATCAATTACAGGAGATTTTCGTATTTTTAAAACGAGGGTATTGCCTTCATAATAGGCTCTATAACCCCATAATTTATTTTTTAATTCTATATAATAAGTTGATGTTTTATCCGGTGAAACAGAGTTTATTGTAAGGCTTTTTATGTCTCCGCTTGTTTGAAAAAGCATTGTATCAGCCGCATTTTTTTCTAAATTATACAATTCCATATTTAAACCGTTAGTGGTTTCTTGTAATTTATATGGAACCTTAAAAGACAAGTCAGTTTTAATGTAATTATACAGGCTGTCTTCTGACATTGATACCTTAGAGGCAGCAGCAAGTATTTTTTGATTTATTGTTGAATAATTTACAATGCAATCACTTTTTACCCAGGCATTTTCCGCCGGAGATAAAGAAACCCTGTAATAATCTCCCTTTTTCCCGTTTAGCATAAGGACCGTGTCTTTATCCATATGTGTCAAACGTTTTGCATAATCATCAGGCTGCGCTCGCAGGGGAGTATTATCTTTTAAAACAGCCGCATAAATATACTCGTCCGGTGCAAATTCTTCTAACGCAGCTTGCAGTGATTCAGGTATTTTTTGAGGAATACGGTTTATTATATACGTTACACTGTCATGGGCTGTCCGGTTTTGTGAATCTATTTTTATCTCGTTTTTACCGTTGTTCAACGGCACTACCTGTACAAACGAACCATTATCATATACTTTTACATCAATATCGTTAATTTTTAATTTTGCGTCAGGTGTTGTACTGCCTATAATAAAAGTAGATGCCGCGCTTATGTCAGTGTTTGCTGTTTTAGGATAAACTATTTGCAAAGCATAAGTACGCAGTGCATTTAATACAAATATAAACGGCAGTATAAAACAACCTTTTTTTAAAGTTTTGCAAAAATTATTCATAACATTCCTCTTATAATAAAATTATTTCAAAAAATATATCATTGTGCAAAAAATTAAAAATGCGAAATAAAATTTTGTTTTTATTTTTCATTTTTCATAGCGGTGTACATGTATACAAAAAAAGACCTCTTTATCTCTAGATGGAAAAGGAATAAGAGGTCTTGAAAAATATTATGAGTGTTTATTTTCGGGTATTTTATGCGTGTGTCTGTTGAGATTTATCTTTGGAAAGCAGGCGGCATCGGTCTTTGAGAACCTTTAGGGCCATGATGTTTTCTCATTTTGTGCATTTTTCTGCCTTCCTGTTTCATTTTATTGAATTCTGCTTTTTGCTCCGGAGTTAAGATAGCTTCAAAATCTTTTGTATTCTGCATTCTGATTTTTCTGGCTTCCTGTTTAAGTTTTAAGATATCAACTTCAAGAGCATCTATTTTTTTAGTCTTTTGTTCATCGGAAAGTTTTGTGTTTTCTGCAATTTCTTTTATTTCTGCTTTTTTAGCTTTAATTTTTTCAAATACAGGCTTTATTTGTTCATGACCTTGCATTCTTATTTCATGAGCCTGCTTTTTTTGTTCTTCAGTGAGTTTAAGTCTTTCATCGATAGAGGGTCGTTGTTTTTTATCGAATTTTTTATCGTATTTTTGCGGGAATTGTTTTTCTATAGCAGGTTGCCTGTCATTTGAAGGTACACTCTGCGAAACAGCAGCATTAGCCATAGAAGATGTAAGCAAAACACTTGCAGCAAGACCTGCAATAATTAAAGATTTTTTCATATTTAATAATCCTTTCTAAATAAGATTTTCTAACATAACAGCCAATTCTTTTTTGGCGTTGTATAAACGAGATTTAACCGTTCCTATAGGACATTTTATTTTTTGTGAAATTTCTTCGTACGATTTGTTTTCGATTTCATAAAGCATAATAACTTCTCTAAACTTAGGTTTCAGTTTATTGATTGCCTCCGAAATCATCTGCTGGCGTTCTCTTTTTATCATAAGAGACTCCGGTGTTTCTTTGCGGTCAGCAACAAACGAGAGAACAGTTTCGTCATTTGTTGTATTATCCGATAATTTTTTTTGTGAAGATTTTAAATAATCTTTGGACAAGTTAGCGCTAATTGTTCTTATCCAAGCGTTTAGAACTCCTTTCTCCTGATATTTATCAGAATTTTTCCATATTTTAGTGTAGACCTCCTGTTCAAGGTCTTCGTTTTGTTCGTTTGTTATTCTTTGTATTATATTTCTTACGGTACTACCGTGCTTTGTTATTATTTCTTTTAAATCCATCTATTTATTCCACGTAGAGGAAACCGTACTCATCAACCGGAAGTCCCAGTTCCTGAGCTGTTAAGGTATTTTGTGCAACAAGGTCGTCATACACATTTACACCTGTCATACATAAAGGAATGCTCAAAGTCGCAAAAGCTACCACAAACACTGCCGCAGCGCTTTTTAAAATAGTGCGTCTTTTTTGCTTTTCTTTGATATACGGTTTGGCTTCTTGTATCAGATCAGATACACGCTGCATTTTGGCATGTTCTTTTGCACACTCTTCACAAACTTTGAGGTGTTCATTAAAGTCCTCATCGCTTAAGAAGGTATACATTGCTTCATATCCGTTACAAGTTTTTTTGTTTTCTTCGTTCATTATTTTTTGTCCTTACATCTTATATAACGATGTAAAAAATTTTTTGTTCATTTTTTATTTTAAAAAATTTATAAATTTTCGTCAAATCCAGAAAGCATAAGGTTTTTAAGCAACATAAATTAAAAAAACCGCCTCAATTATCTTTTAAAAACTCTTTTATAACAAAATATGCCATATAATAACCGGCAACAGCAGGTACAAAAGGCGTTGAACCCGGAGTTATTTTACTAAATTCTATTGTTTCACCCGCCTGAGTTTTGATATTTTCTGTTGAACAGAGCTTTTGCATAACTTTAGGCGTCTCCTTGCTGCATACCGCTGTTATACCTGAGTCAACACCTCTTTTTTTTAGCTGATACAACACATTTTTTGTAAAAGTGCATTTTTTGTTTTCAATATCTTTTATGTCTGTAATATAAAGCTGCGTCGGGTCGAATCTGTTTCCTGCACCCATTGATGTAATTACCGGAATATTATTCTCTTTGCAATATACAAGCAAATCTATTTTTGAACGCATAGTGTCTATTGCATCTATCACATAGTCAGGTTTTATTGTAAAAATTTTATCTCTTAATTTTTCACAGTAAAAATCACAGATACATTCTGTTTTTATTTCAGGATTTATATCAGTAAGTCTTTTTTTAAACAGATCTGTTTTTTTTAACCCGACCGTAGAATTTAGTGCAATAATTTGCCTGTTAATATTTGAATTTGATACCTCATCAAAATCAATAATCGTAAAATTTTCGACCCCGCTGCGGGCAAGTGCCTCCAGTGCAAAACCGCCTACTCCGCCCAGTCCGAAGACAAATACCACTTTGCCCTTTAACAAAGCCTGATTTTGTTTTCCCCATATAAGTTCGTTCCGGCTGAAATCTGTCTTTGGATTTTTCATCTTAAACCTACTTCAAAGACATGCAAATGCCTTCCATGATATTTACATAATCACTTTCCGGAAGTGTAGAAACTGTTTTTATGGCAGTTGATAAATCATGCTGTTTGTCATACCAGCGGCGGCCTTTGTTTGTTTGATAAAGCCCCAGGACTCTTTCAAGCCCTATACTCAACGGAGCGGTATTGTTTTCTCTGTGCACGGTTTTTATTGCTCCGGCAACATTTATTATGTCATCAGACAGCTTTTTCCTTAATTCGGGAGGCAGTGATTTAAGCATATCAAGAGCGCGTTTTGTTTCTTTATGTTTGTCGTACCAGCGTTTATTTTCCACTATATTTCTCCCCTTCAGACTATACAAATATTATATTTCATTTTTTATAAAACTCAACCGCGTTACAATATTGTGATAAAATCTTTAATGTAAATAAATACTGGGAGAAAAACATGAGTATACTTGCAGCAGCGGCTATATTTTTAACCGGACTTGTAACAGGCGGTTTAATAACTTACTTTATTATGAAAAATATAAGTAAAAATCAAGCCGAATCCATCAGTAAAGCTTACAGTGATATTTACGAAAAAATGCAGCTGCAGTTTGAAAATCTTTCTAACAGAATTTTTAAAGAAACAACACAGGATTTTTCCAACACATCAAAAGAAAGAATAAACGAAATTCTGGAACCGTTTAAAGAAAAATTTGAAGAACTAAAAAAACAGTCAACTTTTAACAACCAACAGTTTGCACAGCTTGATTTACACATAAAAGATGTAATCCAGACAGGAGCCAAAATTTCTAATGACACAAATACCCTTGCCTCGGCTCTTAAAGGGGATAATATGAAACAGGGCAAATGGGGTGAATTGATTCTTGAAAAAGTACTGGAACTTTCCGGATTAAGAAAAGGTGAAGAATACCTGATTCAGGCGGGATTTGACTCTAAAAAACCAGATGCCACTATACTTTTGCCGGAAAACAAGGCCGTGTTTATCGATGCCAAAACCTCGCTGGCCTCTTATGATGCATATATTAACGCCCAAAATGAACAAGATGCACAATTTGCGCTTAAACAGTTTAAAGACTCGGTAAAAACTCATATTGCAGGACTTGCAAAAAGAGAATACTTTGAAATAGAAGATTTTGTTTCTCCTGAGTATGTACTTATGTTTATTCCGGTAGAAAGCTGTTATGCAATGCTTTTTGCCGATAATAATGAACTGTGGGAACTCGCTTGGAAAAATAAAATCATGCCTGTTTCTCCCTCAACCTTGCTTGCAGCACTCAAAATAATAAACAGTTTTAATATGGTAAACAGACAAAACAAAAACGCACAAGAAATAGCCTCACTTGCCGGTAAAATGATGGATAAATTCGCTGATATGGTTAAAGACCTTAATACCGTTCAGTCTAATCTTACTAAAGCCATGACAAAACTCTCCGGCCGTGACAATCTTGTACGTCAGTGCGAAAGATTAACAGAACTAGGGGCTAAAAGCAGCAAACAAATACCTGAACCTGCTATTGTAGAAACAAAAGACGAAGTCCTTCTATAAAAAATTAATTTTTATTTCTTTTCATTTTCAAGCGGCAATATTCTTTATATGCACTGCCCCATTGTGCCATAGGCTCAATTACAGAACCTAAAGAATATCCTATATCGGTGAGTGTATATTCAACTTTCGGAGGAATTTGAGAAAAAACTTTTCTTTCTATAAGTCCATCATCCTCCATTTCTCTCAAATTTGCCGCAAGTGATTTTTGAGACGCGCCTGTCGCTTTTTTTAACGCGCCAAAACGTTTTGTTCCGGCAAGTAAATCCCTTATTATAAAAACTTTCCACTTATTACCTATCAGGCTCCAGACAGTTTCAACAGGACAGTCCGGTAAATTTTTTATATCATCATCCATAATTCTTAACCGTTTAATAGTTTCTGTCCTATACTAACATTCTATTTTCTATATAGTCAATCAAGATATTACATTTACAATTCAAAATAATTATCAAATAATTAATTTTTCATTAATATTTAAAAAAAATTTTGCATAAAATGCTATAAAAGAATAGTAAGTAAAGTAAGTTAGTTATTATGAAAATTTTAACACTTTAATATTTAAAATTTGAAAAGGAGGACATTATGTCAATAAGACCGTTAGGTGACAAAATTGTTATCAAAGTTATCGAAGACACAGAACAAACTTCCGGCGGAATTTTTATTCCTGATTCAGCAAAAGAAAAACCTCAAAAAGGCGAAGTTGTTGCCGTAGGCCCCGGAAAAACTCTTGATGACGGCAAAAGAGAAGAAATGGAAGTCAAAACCGGCGATAAAGTATTATTTGCAAAATACGCAGGCACTGATGTAAAAATTGGCGAAGATATCTTCAAAATCATGTCAGTAAAAGATGTCTTAGGCGTATTAGAATAAGGTGTGTGAAACTCGAAGGGATTCGAGAACTCGAAACCCGCAGAGTGCAACCGTTCCCAACCGCCGTTGTGAGATAAATGAAATTTATCGAACGTAGCAATCTTTGATTGCACAGGCGGAAAAAGAATAAGGTGTGTGAAACTCGAAGGGATTCGAGAACTCGAAACCCGTAGAGTGCAACCGTTCCCAAAACAAAAATTTATTAAGGAGAAAAATAAAATGGCTAAAAAAATTGTATTTAACGAAGAAGCAAGAAAAAGCTTGCTTAAAGGTATAGATGCAGTAGCCGATGCTGTAAAAGTAACATTAGGACCAAAAGGCCGTAACGTTATTTTAGAAAAGAAATTCGGCGCACCGCAAATTGTTAACGACGGTGTAACTATTGCAAAAGAAATCGAACTTGAAGACGGTCTGGAAAACGCAGGCGCTCAACTTCTTAAAGAAGTTTCTTCCAAAACTAACGATGTAGCCGGTGACGGTACAACTACCGCATCAGTTCTTGCTCAGGCAATTGTACGTGAAGGTTTGAGAAACCTTACTGCAGGTGCTAACCCTATCGGCATGAAAAGAGGTATGGACAAAGGTGTTGAAATGGCTGTTGAAAAAATAAAAGCTATGGCAAGACCGGTTGACTCTAAAGACAGCCTCGCACAGGTTGCTGCAATTTCTGCAGGCAATAACAACACAATAGGCGACCTGATAGCAGAAGCTATGGAAAAAGTCGGCACAGACGGTGTTATCACTGTTGAAGAATCAAAATCCTTCGGTACAAATTTAAAAGTTGTTGAAGGTATGCAATTTGACAAAGGTTACATTTCACCTTACTTTGTTACAGACGCAGAAAGAATGGAAGCTGTTTTAGAAGACGCTTATGTTCTTTGTGTTAACAAAAAAATCAATTTGATATCTGACCTTGTACCTATTTTGGAACAGGTTGCACGTGATGGCAGAGCCTTGTTATTAGTTGCTGAAGACGTTGAAGGAGAAGCTCTTGCAACACTCGTTGTTAACACAATGAGAAAAGTATTAAGAGCAGTTGCTGTTAAAGCTCCCGGCTTTGGTGACAGAAGAAAAGCAATGCTTGAAGATATTGCTATCTTAACAGGCGGTCAAATGTTTACCGAAGAACTCGGTATTAAACTTGAAAACGTTACAGTTCAAATGTTAGGCCGTGCAAAACGTGTTACTGTTACTAAAGACAATACAACAATCGTTGTAGGTGACGAAACAAAAGCTCAAGTAGCAGAAAGAGTTGCGCTTATTAAACGTCAAATCGAAACTTCAGATTCTTCTTATGATAAAGAAAAACTGCAAGAAAGACTTGCAAAACTTTCCGGCGGTGTTGCAGTTATTGAAGTAGGTGCAGCTTCTGAAGTTGAATTAAAAGAAAGAAAATTAAGAATCGAAGATGCACTGAATGCTACAAGAGCCGCTAAAGAAGAAGGCATTGTCCCCGGCGGCGGTGTGGCTCTTATCAGAGTAATGCAAGAAATGGCAAAATCTCTTGATTCTGCTCAATACAGCAGTGATGATGAAAAAGTCGGATTCAGAATCTTGTTAGATGCATTACACATTCCTCTTAAACAAATCGCTGATAACGCCGGTGAAAAAGGCGATGTTGTTGTTGAAGAAGTTAAAAAACTACCGGAAACAGAAGGGTTTGATGCTTTAACAAATTCATATGTTGACATGTTCGAAGCAGGTATTGTTGACCCTGCTAAGGTTACACGTTCCGTATTGGAAAACGCTGTATCGGTCGCTTCAATGTTATTAACAACAGAAGCTGCTGTGGTAGATGTTCCTGCTAAAGATAATGCACCTGCTATGCCTCCTATGGGCGGTATGGGCGGAATGATGTAATCAAAACCTGATAAATAATATTCCAAGCGAACCCGAATATAATTCGGGTTCGTTTTTTATTAAAATTTGTAAATTCTAGATAAACGGTAAATATATTAATAATTACATAGATGTAATATGTTAAATTTTTAAATAAATATAATTACAACTATGGAATTCAACGAATCATCAGTCAAAAAAAAATTAGGAAGTTATCTAAAATCCTTAAGAGAAAGCAAAGGGATTTCTCTTAACATTTTTGCATACGAAAATGACCTTACAACAGCCACTGTAAGCAGAATAGAAAACGGGCTTGTTGATACAAAATTAACAACATTGATAAAATACGCCCGAGGTTTAGAAATTCCTTTAGAAAATATTATTGTTCAATTACATATAGATTATTCTGAAGAAGAGTATTAGTACAACTCGTGTTTTTTTACACGTCCGCCATCAACTTCATGGACATTTTCTATTGTAATAAAAGCAGATTCGTCAACAGACTTAACCAGTTGTTTAAGTCTTGCTATTTCCATTCTGTTTATTACACAGAATATAATTTTCTTTTCAGCACCGGAATATCCGCCCCGTGCTTTTAAGTATGTAACACTGACATCAAAACTTTCCATAATTGCATTGCCAATGTCAGTATGTTTTTCTGTAATAATTCTTACAGCTTTTGATTCATTTAAACCTTCCAACACAATATCAATAACTCTGTAGGCAATAAAATAAGATATCATAGAGTACATTGAACTGCGCCAGTCATTGTATACAAAGCCGGCTGCAGTAAATATGAATAAATTGAAAAACATTATTATCTCGCCGACAGAAAATCCCCATTTTTTAGACAGATTTATGGATAAAATTTCCGTACCGTCTAAAGAGGCATTGCTTCTTAACACAAGCCCAACGCCTGCACCAAGTATCAATCCACCAAATATACACGCCAGAAACGGATCTGATACATGCTTGTGTGCAAGCCAAACAGGAATAAAAGAAACGCCTAATGAAAGTATTGTTACGGCATAAAAGGTAAAGACAACAAACAGTTTGCCCATTTTTTTCAACGCGAGAAATATAAACGGCAGGTTTAAAAGAAATATACACCAACCTAAGGCAAAATTTGTTTTGTAGTTTGTCATGATAGCAATACCTAAAATACCACCGTCAATAATTTTGTTTGGAATTAAAAAACATTCTAATGCAAATGCCGCAATGAGTGCACCAAGGGTCATTATCAGCAGATTAATAAAAATTTTTTTCATAATCTTAATATTATCACGCGGTATCAATTTTTTGCAAATATTTTAATTTAGTCAATTGAAACTCTTGATACAAACAAATATGCTTATGTGTATTCCGCATTTGTTTGTACATTAACAAACCTTCTGATAAATTCTGATACACCAAAGCACACTCTTTAACAAATGTTTTTTATGTACACAAAAAACCCGTGAAATTAATCACGGGTCTTTTATTCCAGATTATACGCTCTATAGCTTTTGAAGAAATATTGATTTCCTCTTCAGCTCCGCTATTTACAACCTAAAGTACCTTCTTCCGCTTTGCTGTGTTTAAATTCAATTACTGCCTGAGCAGCAGCAAGTCTTGCCTGCGGAACTCTGAACGGAGAGCAAGATACATAGTTCAAACCGATTCTGTGGCAGAATTTAACAGAAGCCGGATCGCCGCCGTGTTCGCCGCAGATACCGCGTTTAAGGTGCGGTTTTACAGATAATGCTTTATCAAGAGCAATCTTCATCAACTGACCGACACCTTCTTGATCCAGTGTCTGGAACGGGTTAGCAGGAAGGATTTTGTTATCTACATATTTTTGCAGGAATTTACCTTCCGCATCGTCTCTTGAATAACCGAAAGTCATCTGTGTAAGGTCATTTGTACCAAAGGAGAAGAATTCCGCATATTCAGCAATCTGGTCAGCCGTTAAAGCAGCACGAGGAATTTCTATCATTGTACCTATCATATAGTCAACAGAAACGCCTTTTTCAGCCATAACTTCTTTTGCAACACGTTCGCAAACTGCTTTTGCTTCTTTAAGTTCGTTTACGTGGCCTACAAGCGGAATCATAACTTCCGGTTTTACGTCAAGACCTTCTTTTTTCAAGTCACAAGCTGCATAGAAGATAGCTCTAACCTGCATTTCATTGATTTCAGGGAATGTAAGGCCAAGACGGCAGCCTCTTAAGCCCATCATTGGGTTGGATTCCGACATGTTTTCTACGAGGTGCAGCATTTCTTCATCCTTTTTGTAATCCTGATTCAATGCTTTTTTAGTAGCCACTGTTGCAATTAATTCTTCTTTAGAAGGTAAGAATTCATGCAGCGGCGGGTCTAAAAGACGGATAGTCATAGGTTTGTCGCCTAAAGCTTTAAACATATTATAGAAGTCTTGATATTGCATTGGTAATAAATGGCTTAAAGCTTCTTTTCTTTGTTCGGTGTTTTCAGCGATAATCATTTTTTGAACCCATGGCAATCTTGAAGGATCCATAAACATATGTTCTGTTCTGCAAAGACCAACGCCTTCTGCCCCCATTTCAAGAGCTTTTGCAACATCATTAGGAGTATCGGCGTTAGCACGTACGCTTAAGAGTTTAACTTCATTAACCCATTCAAAGAGTTTTTTAAAGTTGTCATCTAATGTAGGCGGAATAAGATGTACTGAGCCTTCAAATACTTCGCCTGTACCGCCGTCTAACGAAATAATATCGTTTTCATGGTACACTCTGCCGCTTCCGTCTGTTAAAGTACCGTTTTTAAGATCGATTTTCAAATCTTCACAGCCTGCAACACATGGTTTACCCATACCTTTTGCAACTACTGCTGCGTGAGATGTCATACCGCCTCTGAGTGTTAATACACCTTGAGAAGCAATCATACCATGGATGTCATCCGGGCATGTTTCAAGACGAACAAGGATAACTTTTTCGCCATTTTTGCCTCTTTCTGCGGCTTCTTCTGTATCAAATACGATTTTACCTACGGCAGCACCCGGAGAAGCTGCAAGACCCTGGGCAATTTTGTGTGCTTCTTTTTTGGCAGCAGGGTCAAAGTCAGGCAAGAGAACCTGATACAACTGGTTCGGATCAACAAGTTCTATTGCTCTTTCCTTATCGATAATACCTTCTTCAGCCATTTCAACTGCGATTCTTACGGAAGCTTTAGCTGTTCTTTTACCGTTTCTTGTCTGCAAGATATAAAGTTTGCCTCTTTCAATTGTAAATTCCATATCCTGAACATCTCTGTAGCCTTCTTCTAGTTTCTTTGCAATATCAACATATTGTTTGTACTGTTCCGGCATTTCTTTTTCAAGGTCTGCAATCGGATGAGGTGTTCTGATACCTGCAACAACGTCTTCACCCTGAGCATTTGTAAGATATTCGCCGTAGAATTTGTTTTCACCTGTGGACGGATTTCTTGTAAAAGATACCCCTGTTGCACAGTCATCACCCATGTTGCCGAATACCATTGTTTGAACGTTTACGGCAGTACCGTAGTTGTGGTCAATTTTGTAATGGTTTCTGTATGCAACAGCACGGGGGATATTCCATGAACGGAATACCGCTTCAATAGCTTCTTCCAACTGTACAAACGGATCTTGAGGGAATTCTTTGCCCGTTTCTGCTTTAATCAATGCTTTGTAAGGTTCGATTAAAGATTTCCAATCTTCTGCAGTAAGGTCTACGTCTTGTTTGTAACCTTTTTCAGCTTTGATTTTATCAATGTATTCTTCAAACTTCATCCTTTCAATGTCCCATGCTACCGAGCCGAACATTGTTAAGAAACGACGGTAAGAATCAT
>CALUQS010000023.1 GCA_944322975.1 Candidatus Gastranaerophilales bacterium | reverse complement strand
GAAAAAGCAAAAGCTCACATCACAGCCGGTGCTAAAAAAGTTATCATTTCAGCTCCTGCTACAAACGAAGACAAAACAATCGTATTGGGCGTTAACGACAAAGAATACGATCCTGCAAAACACAATGTTATTTCTATGGCATCTTGCACAACAAACTGCTTGGCACCTGTTGCTAAAGTTATCGATGAAAAATTCGGTATTGTTAAAGGCTTGATGACTACTGTTCACTCTTACACAGGTGACCAGAGAATCTTAGACGCAGGTCACAAAGATCCAAGAAGAGCAAGAGCAGGTGCTTTGAACATTGTTCCTACAAAAACAGGTGCTGCTAAAGCTGTTGCTCTTGTATTACCTCAACTCAAAGGCAAATTGGACGGTTTCGCTATGCGTGTTCCTACTCCTGACGTTTCTTTGGTTGACGTTGTATTTGAACTTTCAAAAGACGTTACAGTTGAAGAAGTTAACGCAGCATTAAAAGAAGGCGCTGACGGACACGTTCTTTGCTACACAGAAGAACCGCTTGTATCTTCTGACTATGTAGGTACTTCACAATCATCTACAGTTGACGCTTTGTTAACTCGTGTAATGGGCGGCAATCAAGTTAAAATCATTTCCTGGTATGATAACGAAATGGGTTATTCAACCAGATTGGCTGAAACTACAAAAATGGTTGCTGACAAATTATAATCAGTTTATAAACAAAACTACAAAAATGAGCCTGAAAATTTAATATTTTCAGGCTTTTTTGTAATCGAGTTGCTTAAGCCAGCAAAATTAATTTCCTAGCCGGTTCACTGCAGTGTGGAGCAGGTTTATTTAATCACAATTTTTAAGGTTTTCGAGTTCTTTTAAAATTCCCTGATTAATTTCAAGAACATCAACCCCGAGATTAGACAACACCTGCATTGCAATGGAATCACGGGTTTGGGTAATTGCCCACAGAAGGTTTTCCGATTCAATTTTGGTATTTTTTTGTTTTTTAGCTTTTTCCCACGCCAGTTCCAGAATTTTTTTTGCACGATCAGAAAAAACAATCTCGCCGTATGAATAGGCATTTCCGTACCCGAGTGCTCTTTCTACCTCAATACGGGCATCTTTTATTGTTATGCCTAGTCTGGCAAGAACTTTTGCCCCAATGCCCGCCCCTTCGCCAAGTATGCCGAGCAGTATAAACTCGCTGCCGACAATATTTCTGTTCATCGATTGGGCTTCTCTTTTAGCCAGTCGCAGTATTGTAAGCGTTTCCGGCATTTGTTTTTCTATTGGTTTTATAATTTTGTGAGCAAGTTCATCGTCTGATATGTGTAATTCTTTGAAAATATTGTATGCAATACCGCTTTTGGCTTTTAAAACACCAAGTATTATATGTTCAGGTTTTACGGTTGCCGACCCTAGTTCTTTTGCTGTTTCAAAGGCTAAAAGCATTGTTTTAAAAGCATTTGGTGTAAATATTATTTGTTTTTCTTCAAACTCTGCCTGCCGCGAGGAAACCTCTTGAAGTTTTAAACAGTAGTTATCAAGGTTTATGCCGGATTCTGCAAGCAGCTTTGTTATATCGGAGTTAGAATCTTCTAATATAGCTTGAACAATTTGTTCTGTTCCGAGTATTTCGTAATGCGAGGCAGTAAGCTTTGCCACTGCACGTTCAAATATAGTCTGTGAATCACCTTCTTTAAAAATTGATTGGACAGTAGAGTATTCTGTTTTTTGTTCTTTTTTTTCAAGTTCGGGATGAAGCCTGTTTCTCTTTTCTTTTTTAGCAATAAGAGCCAGTAAAGTTTGTTTAAGCTTTTTTATATCCGCAATATATTCGATAAAATCATCTTTGTTTGTTGAACATGCTTTTTCACCTGTTATTATCAGTGCCAGCAAAATGTGTTCCGGTCTTATATAAGATTTTGTTTGTGTTGCGGCAAGCTCAGAGGCAAGTTTTATAATCTTTTGTGATTCCAGACTAAAGGCAATGTTTGTGTGTTTAAATTCATGTGAAACGTTTTTATATTTTGTTTGCACATGCTCACGGAATTTATCAGTATTCATTCCTCCGTATGTTAAAAGGCGCGAGCATATATTGTTTTTAGTTTCCAGTATTCCTAAAAGAATATGTTCTGGGTAAATTTTATATGTTTGAGAATCTGCTGCTTCTTTTTGTGCTGTGGAAATAATGTTAATTGCCTTTTCTGTAAACCGTTCGAACAAAATTTTACCCTTTCATAATAAATGATGCGAAAAACAAATTTATTTTCTATTATATTATTGTTTCACAATTTAAAAGTTTTGCAAAGCATTTAATATGAATTTTCGATAATTCTTATCGTCTTTTAGAGTAATAAGTATTGTTAATCTTTTGCAGTTCATCAAAAACACTTATGCTTTGTCCTGCTAAAAACAGATTGTAATACGCCTGTGAAGCAGGATTGCTAAGCTCTTTAAGGTTTTGTGAGTTGTTTTGATAATCAGAAAATGTTATAGAATTTTGATTTTTGAGATTGGTAATTACAATGTCTCCATCGTCGTTAATTGTTAAATCCAGTTTTACGTCTTTTTTTATTGCATTCAGGTCTTTTAAACCTTTTTGCCAGTATTCGGAACGGTTGTTTCTGATTTCGTAAGCGGTGACTTCGTTTAAATCACTGCTTTGTACAAACATAGCTTTAAAATTCTTGTTTAAAGCCGAAGAAACGTTAACACTCTTTACCTGCATAATACCCCTCACGATTTAGTTACTACATTTATAATAACACATGTTTTGAATAACCGCATTAAATTTTAAAAGCAAATTATTACGCATCTGTAAGAATTATTACAAAATTATTTGTATTGACTTTTTGTTCATGTTAAACTGACTTTTACGAGAAAAACCATAAGGAGCAATAAAAGTGAAAAAATACGAATTACTTTCAATTATTAAGCCTAATATGGACGCTGAAGAAGCAGATAAAGTAACAGCTAAAATCGAAGAAATTGTAAATTCTCTCGGCGGCAGCGTTACTTCTACGGATAAAATGGGCAGAAAAAAACTTGCTCATGATATTCAAAACTTCAGAGACGGACATTATGTTGCACAAAGAATTGAACTTGCACCTGACAAAGTTGCAGAGTTTAAAAGACAATTGAGTCTTAACGACAACATTTTACGAACAATGTTTATGGAAGAATCAAAAGTCAGTGCATAGAAAAGGTTAGGAGAAAAAAATGAGCTTAGCAAAAGCGGTTATATCAGGAACAGTATACAGAGCACCGGAAAAGCGTTTTACATCAAATAATGTGCCTATTTCCGCATTAGCTTTCAACATCTCCGATTCGGAGGAAACTCTGGTAAGAGTCATTGCCAAAGGCAATTTAGCCCAGACTGTTGAAGAAACGCTCAACAAAGGCGACAGGGTTGTTGTCGAAGGCAGACTTCAAAATAATACGGTGAAAAATGAAGACGGGTCAGAAAAAAAGATTGTTGAGCTTGACGCTTATTCAATGGAAAAAATTTCCGGTGGTTCAACAGTTTCAGCATCTTCTTCAAAAGCTTCACCCGATTCTATTGTCCAGTTTGGACAGACCGATTTCTCAGACGACTTAATAGGTGAGGATGAAATTCCGTTCTAACAAAAGTTAGTCTGGGCGCAAACGCCTAAGTTACACATTATTAAACAGAAAAGGAACAAACAATGGCAAGACCACAAATCGACAAAAACAAAAGAAAAAGCTGCAACTTCTGCGCTGATAAAGTAGAAGTTATAGATTACAAAGACGCACAAAAAATCAGAAGATATTTAACAGAAGCAGGAAAAATCCTTCCGAGAAGAATTACAGGTACCTGCGCAGAACATCAGAGAATGCTGGCAAGAGCTGTAAAAAAAGCCAGAGAAGCTGCTTTAATTAACTATGTATATGACTAGAGGTTATAAACATAAATAAAGACCAGAATTTAAATATTAAAAGACCTGTGAATATTTATTCACAGGTCTTTTTGTGTGAGTTGTTTTTCTGTTTAAACTGATTTGATTTCTGTCTCGATTTTAGAGAGTATACCGTCTAATTGAGAAGCATCCTTGCCTGCGCCCTGAGCAAAGTTGGGGCGTCCGCCGCCTTTTCCTCCTGTGGCTGCTGCAATTTCTCCGACAATTTTGCCTGCATTGATGCCTTTTTGGACAAAGTTGTCTGAGACTTTAACCATAATAAATATGCTGCCGTCTTTTTTCAAGGAAGTTATGACAATAACGCTGTTGCCGATTTTATCTGAGAGTTTTTCAACAAACGTTTTGACCATGTTAGGCTCAAAGTCTTCTATCTTAGAAATAAACAGTTTGCCGTCTTTTATGTCCTGGGTTTTGCTCAGGAAGGTTGCAAATTTTGCACTGGCTATCTCGTTTTGCAGTTCTTCTGTCTTTTTGGTTAAAGATTTATTTGTTTCAATAAGCTTGTCAACACGCTCGCAGATTTCATTTGTTTGGGCTTTAAACAGGTGAGCAAGCTTGTCAGCTTCTTTTGCTTTGTCGTTTAAGAATTTAAACGCAGCATCGGCAACAACAACCTCAATACGTCGTGAACCTGCAGAAATAGCGGATTCTTGTACAACTTTAGCAAGTCTTATTTGAGCAGTGTTTGCAACGTGGGTGCCGCCGCAAAGTTCTCGCGAAACGTACTCGCCATTTTCATCTTTTATTCCTACAACACGGACTTTGTCACCGTATTTTTCACCAAACAGCGCCATTGCCCCGCATTTTTTTGCCTCTTCTGCGTCCATAATATCGGTGTGTTGCTCTAAGCCTCGGGAAATCCAGTCGTTCATCAATTCTTCTACCTGTTCAATTTCAGAAGGTGTCATTGCCCTGTCAAAAGAAAAGTCAAAACGTGTCTTATCCGGTTCAACCTGAGAACCTGCCTGTTTTACGCCGCTGCCGAGAACTTTTTGCAAAGCAGCCTGTAAAAGGTGGGCTGTTGTGTGATGTGCAGTGATTTGTTTCCTTCTGTACACGTCAATTGCTGCGCAGACTTCATCTTCGGGCTTGATACTGCCTTCAGTTATTTCTGCTCTGTGAGCGTACAGGTTGTCGACTTTAAACGTGTTTAAAACTCTTGCTTTAAAGTTTTTGCCTTCAATAACACCTGAGTCGCCTACCTGACCGCCGCATTCGGCGTAGAACGGTGTTGAGTCAAGCACTATATCAGCGATTTCGCCTTCGTCTGCAGAGTCAATTTTTTTTGCGTCTTTAACAAGTGCTACAACTTTTGCCTCGCCGCAGTTTTTATCATATCCGGTGAAGTTTGTTTCTCCGTTTTCTTTTTCTATATCAATATAGATTAAATCGTCGGTTAAAATAATTTTTTGTGCAGCAGCTTTAGCACGTTCTTTTTGTTCTTTCATACAGACTTTAAAGCCTTCTTCGTCGACTTTTACGCCTTTTTCCGCTGCAATTTCAACGGTCAGTTCAAGCGGGAATCCGTAAGTATCATAGAGTTTGAATGCATTTTCGCCGCTTATAGTGTCTGCACCGTCAGAGAGCAGGTCATCAAGGAGTTTTTGGCCTCTGTCGAGCGTCTGTTTAAATTTTTCTTCTTCTTTTTTAATAACGTCTTTGATTTTTTGTCTGTTTTGTTCAAGTTCCGGATAAGCTTCTTTGTAATTGTCAACAACAGTGTCAACAATGTTGTATAAAAACGGAAGTTCAAGACCCAGCATTTTACCGTGTCTTAGCGCACGACGCATAATCATACGCAAAACATAATTTCTTCCTTCGTTGCCGGGTATTATTCCGTCTGAAATCATAAAGGTTACGCAGCGTGCGTGGTCTGTAATTATTCTTAAAGAAATATCTGTTTTGTTGTCTTTTTTGTATTCTTTGCCTGTCATTTCACAGACTTTGTTTAAAATCGGGGTCAAAAGGTCTGTTTCAAAGGTAGAAGTCTTTCCCTGAACAACCATTGCAATTCTTTCAAGCCCCATTCCTGTGTCCACGTTTTTCTTTTCAAGCGGTGTGTAGTTGCCTTCTTTATCTTTAAAGAGTTCTGTGAATACAAGGTTCCATATTTCTACCCATCTGTCGCATTCGCAGGTGGCAACAGAGCAGTTGTCGCAGCATTTTAGTTCTTCACCTAAATCATAATGGATTTCAGAACACGGACCACAAGAACCAACGTCTGATACTGGACCCCAGAAGTTGTCTTTTTTGCCTTTCCTAAAGATTTTTTCTGCGGGGATTCCGACTTTGTTGTGCCATATATCAAAAGCCTCATCGTCATCTTTATAGATTGTGATGTAAAGTCTGTTAGGGTCTAAGTGAAGGTAGTTTGTAACAAAGTCCCACGCCCACGGTATAACCTCGTCTTTGTAATAATCGCCGAAAGAAAAATTGCCGAGCATTTCAAAAAAAGTGTGGTGGCGCGGTGTTCTTCCCACATTTTCGATGTCAGAATCTTTTCCGCCTGCACGCGCGCATTTCTGGCAGGTTGTAATCCTTTTGGGCTCATATGGGCATTCTTCATAGCCAAGAAAATAGGGTACAAACTGCAGCATGCCTGCTGTTGTTAATAGCACTGTCGGGTTATCAGGTACAAGCGAAGAGCTTTTTACTATTGTTGACTGATGTTTTTCTGAAAAAAACTTTAAAAAAGCTTCTCTTATCTGGGCACCTGTCAAAGGTGTGCTTTGCGATTTTACATCTGCAAACGGTTTATTAACTGTTTCTGACATATTTAATTCCTTATTTTTACATATCCTTACTAAAATTTTACAATAAAAATGTTTTTTGCTTACATTTTTATGCAAACTAATGAAAAACAAATATTAAGAAATGTTAATTAAGTATATACCCTACACTTTAAGCTGTTTTTTGCTAATATAAGTGAGTTTTGGGGATAAAATCTTGAAAAATTTTTTAAAATTGTATATACTCATAAAAAAATTTTATAAATAACTAGCAAAAAAATTTCTTTTCATGTTTTAAAGCATGAAAAGACACGATGAAAATATAAACAGTAAAACAGCCGGAGAGTAAATATGACTAACTTCGATAATAAAGTAAATATAAATAATATCCATAAGCCTTATACGCCGAGTGCAAAAAAGGAAGATGTAAAACCTCAGCCCAAAACTGATGAAACAGCACCGGATGTTGTAAACGACGGGACACAGGCTGCTGATTCTTACGGAAGAATACTTGTTCGCAAAGGCAAGTTTGATAATGCCCAGATGGTGCAGAGTGTTAAGGATTCAATCAACTTTTTTGTTGAAAACCCGCAACTGGCTGCTGCCAGTGTCAGAGCCGGAGATGACGCTTATGAATTATTAGAAGCATCAGGGGCAAAAGATGCTTATGAAAAAGCTTGCTGCGGAAGTTGTGATGTAGCATATCTTAAATAAGACCGTAAAAAATACCTGAGTAGAGAAGTACCCGGGTATTTTTATATTCTTTTACCGGCATCTGGTGCAGGTTTTTGTTACCGGCATCAGACGCGTTGCAAAGATTTCTATTATATAATGGCGCTATCCTTTAGAAACGGCTGTTTATATATATTGTTGTAAAACGCTATAGAGTTCTTTTTTCTCTGTTTCGTCAAGTTCTACAAGCGGGTTTCTTACAAAATTTTTAATTATTCCCATTTTTGAAAGGCATTCTTTTACCGGCACAGGGTTTGGAGCCATAAATATCTTTTTAAACAAAGGATATAATTTCAGGTGCATTTCTGTAGCCTGTTTAACATTTCCGGATTTGTAAAGGTTTAACATCTCGTGCATTTCATTGCCGATGATGTGTGATGCAACGGATATTACCCCGTATGCGCCGACTGACACCATTGGCAGTGTAAGACTGTCATCGCCCGAGTAAATGACAAAATCCTGCGGGCATAGTTTTCTTGTTTCTGTAATTATATCCATATTGGCAAGACTTTGTTTTACCGCAAATATGTTTTTGTAATTGGAGGCAAGTTCTGCTATAGTTTCCGGGTTCATTGTTATTCCTGTGCGTCCGGGGATATTATAAAGAATTATCGGTAGGTCGCTTGATGCTGCGATTGTGCCAAAATGTTTTAAAAGTCCTTTTTGCGAAGGTTTATTGTAATAAGGAACAACTGATAAAACTGCATCGGCTCCTGCTTTTTGGGCGTTTTCCGTAGCCATAACCGCAGTTTTTGTACAGTTTGAGCCTGCGCCGAGAATAAGCTTGCATCTGCCATTTGCAACTTTTTTTACAAAGTTAAAAAGGTCAACTTCTTCTTCATGGGTTAGGGTTGGTGATTCTCCTGTTGTTCCTGCAACAAGCAAAGAGTTAGAGCCGGTTTTTATAAGATGTTCTACCAGTTTTTCAAGCGAGGGGAAATCAATCTTTCTGTTTTCATCCATCGGGGTAACCATTGCGGTAATAATTTCACCGGCATCAAAACGCATAGCCATAACTTTCTCCTTGTGTCCAGATATTTTACTATAATTAAGTATAGTTTATTTAATCATTTTATACAACACTCAGACATCTGATACAAAACATTTATGAATACCTGTTTTTTGCAAACTCGGGGTAACAACTAAATAAATCAACGTATATCAAAAAATTTGTGAACCTGGCCTATTAGTCTTGTGTTGTGATGGTTTTGCGAAAAGTAATTAAATGTTTGCAATATTTTTTCGTGTGATACATTTATTGTGTTTTTATCCATTCTGGGCTGGAGAATTAACGCTATATTATATTTTTTTGCAAGACTCAAACATTCGTTCATTTCAAAATCTTTTACATTGTCGTCAAACACAAGTTTTGCAAAAGAGTCTTTGTTGTTTGCAGATGCAATATTTAAGAATTCATCATGTGCGGCATAGACATCACCTATTTTTGCACTGGAATCAAGTTTAAAATCCATTGAAATAATGTCAACAAAATCAATGACCTGTTCAAGCGCTTTAGGTAATGTTCCGTTTGTTTCAAGATAAATTTTTAAATTCAATTTTTTCAATTCCGGCAAAAATTCTGTCAAAAATTGATAATGCAAAAGAGGTTCACCGCCTGTAAGACTGACCGAATGCATTGAAGAAATGTCAAAAGATTTTATTTCCTCTAAGAGCGAATCTATACTGTAGATTTTTCCCTTATAAAACTCTGTATCACAGTAGTCGCATAACAGGTTGCACCCGCAAAATCTTATAAAAAGTTGTCTATAGCCTATATACGGACCTTCTCCCTGTATGGAATCAAATATTTCTGCAATTTTTGCCTCATTTGTCATTTAATAAATCCTCTCTTAAATTGTGTTTTGATATGAGTTTTAGCTGTTCATATAACTCAATCTCTTTTTGTGTCATTTCTTTTGGCACAACTATTTTGACAGTAACAATCTGGTCGCCTTTTTTGCTTTTTGAATTAGAAGTTCCCTGTTCGGACAGTCTGAATTTTTGACCGGTAGTTGTATACGGAGGAATTTTCATAGAAACCTTGCCCGATAATGTAGGTACATCAATATTGGCGCCTAATACTGCTTCAAACGGGGTTATTGGTATTTCGCAAAGTACGTTGTTGCCTTCGTATTTAAAAAAGCTGCTCTCTTCTATATCAATAAAAAGGTACAAATCTCCATTTTTTCCGCCGTTGTACCCCTTATTCCCTTCTGATGCAATCCTTATTTTAGCGCCTTTTTTTATGCCTGCGGGAATTTTTACGCTGAGTTTTTTGTGTATGGAGATTTCACCGGAACCTTTGCACAACGGGCATTTTGCACCGTTAATAAATCTTCTGCCTTCGCATTTGGGGCATCTTTCGCTATGCAAAACATTGACGGTTCTGTTTGTTCCGGAAATCGCCTCGGAAATTTTTATTGTAACGTTCAGGTTTATATCTCTGCCGTTTTGAGGTTTGAGTTTTTTCTTTTCGGTCTTTTGTTTTTTTGTGTTTGTATTATCTCCTGTAAACAATCCATCTAAGATGTTTTCAAATACCTGAGAAAACGAACTTTTATCGTGATGGCTGGTGTCTTTTGCCGTTTCTGTTTTGGATTCTGTTTTTGCTCCGGTTGAATATGTTCCGGAATATGCTTTTTTAGCCTGTGTTCGAGAAGCATAAGAAGATGAGGATGATTTAAAAGTAAAACCTTTTAAAATGTCGTACTGGTTTTTTTTATGCTCATCTGTCAAAACCTCATAGGCTTCTGTAATTTCTTTAAAACGAATAATACTTTCTGAGGAATTGTCATTGACGTCGGGATGCCATTTGCGGGCTTGTTTGCGATATGCAGCTTTAATCTGCGCCTCATCGGCGTCAGGTTCTATGCCTAAAATTGAGTATAAATCTTTTTGATAGTACTGATTCACTGATTTATCCGTTTTATATAAAATACACAATATATTATTAATAATATTTTATCAAAAGTCAGATATTTCATATAGGCAGGTTATACAGATTTTAATAATTAATTTTTTACAGACTTAAATAATACTCTTTTAAAAGCTGTGCATCATCTTCCATAACTGGGCTTTCGCACACAACAACACCTTTTACGTCAAACATTTTAAAGGCTTTCATCAAATCCTTATAATTCATATCGCTTTCTTTTAGCATAAGGTGTTTTTTTTCGCCTTTTTCTCCGTATTCAATCCCCGCAATATGTGCGTGAAAATTTTCAAGGGCGTAAGCGCCTATTTCATTGCCTATGGTTTCAAAAATCTTACAAAATTCGTCATACGTGTTATAAAGCCCGTTTGTTCTAGCGTGTAAATGAGAAAAATCCACGCATGGCAAAACCTGTTTAAAATCTTTGGAAAGTTTAACTATTTCCTCAAGATTGCCCCATTGTGTCGGTTTTCCTGTTGTTTCAGGACGAACCCAGATATCATTTTTTTCTTCGTCAAGTACCTGACAAATTTGTTCCATTGCGTTTTCTACTTTTTTATAAACATCATCAGCATTCATACCCATATAAAAAGCAGCGTGATAAGTAACAGAATAAGCACCGAGTTCTTTGCCTGTTCTGGCTGTATCAAGAACGCGTTTTATACTTGCTTCTATTTTTTCTTCTTCTTTAGAGTTCAGGTTTATGTAATACGGCCCGTGTGCTGTTAAAACCATATTTTTTGCCGGTGCAGATTCTTTAACAATTTTTTTGTTCGCGGGGCTCATCCTGACACCGTGGACAAATTCAAGCTCCATGCCGTCTAAATTGAGTTTTTCTAAAATATCAAAAGCTTTTTCATATCCTGCACTGCCGTTACATATCGGCTGTCCTGCCGTTACAAATTTGAGTGTATCCATTGATTACCTGCCGAATTTTTCACCTATTCTGGGGTTAAATTTTTCTATAAAACTTTTTGCATCTGCTATCATGTATGAGCCAAACTGCAAGGATTTTATATACAAAATCCCGTTGCCCGTTGCAACCCCGACGTCATCTTTGATTCTGCAAATAGTGCCTGGTTCTTCTTTAACCTTTTTATCAACTGCTTCTGCTGTATATATTTTGACAAAAATTCCTCTAAAGCTTGTCATTGCCGAAATAAAAGGATTCAACGCCCTGACAAAGCGCTCAAGGTAATGAGCATCTTTTCTCCAGTCAATGTAATTGCGAAGGTTTTTAGAATCTATTGACGGTGCTTTTTTAAATTCTCCCTGAGGCTGCGGCAGCGAAATTATCTTTGAATTGTTTTCGTATTGTTCTAAAAATTCTGCGAGCAGCTCCGCGCACAGATAATTCATCCTGTTAAACAGCGTGCCCATTGTCTCGTTTTTTTCAATAGGAACTTTTTTCTGCGCGATTATGTTGCCTGTATCAAAGTTTTCATCCATAAAATGCAGGGTGATACCTGTTTCTTTTTCTCCGTTTATAAGAACATTACTGTAAGGGTTTGCGCCTCTGTATTCCGGCAAAAGAGACGGGTGGCAGTTTACAAAACCGTCTTTTGTTGTTTTTAAAAGCTCCGGCGGCAGTTTTTTGTTATACGAACAAACAACGGCAATATCAGCGTTTAGCTGTCTTATAGCATGCAAAAAGTCTACTTCATCCATCCGGTCTTTGTAGAAAATCAACGGCAGTTTTAAACTGTCCGCAAAACTGCACATAAGCTCAAATGTGCCTTCGTTTCTGTGCGGAGGCACAACTCCGACTATGTTAAAACCTCGTGAAAAAAGCCCCGACAGACAAACTAACGCCATATCCGGCATGCCTATAAAAAGTATTCTTTTCTGGTATCTATTATTCAATACAATTTCCATTCAAACATTTTACACCTCTATTATACCATTGATTATTGTAATTCATAAAAAATGTATTATAATACTGCTTATGTTCAAAAAAGTTATACTATTATTTTTTGTATTTTTGTGTTTGATAAGTCCTGTATTTGCGGATTCAAAGTACAATTTTAATGCCTTTATTGCTGACAACGCAAACCTTTTAGACAATAAAGCTGAAAATTCAATAAACGCTTTTTTATGGGATTTGCAAAAAAAGACAGGTACTGATATTGCCGTGGTTACTGTTAACTCTCTGGACGGAAGAAGCGTTGAAGAAACGGCTTTGAATATAGGGAGAAAATATAAACTTGGCAAAAAAGGCAAAGATAACGGCGCTGTTGTGCTTGTTGCACCGAATGAGCGCAAAATGAGAATAGAAATCGGTTACGGATTAGAAGGAACTATAACGGACGGAAAAGCCGGCAGAATCCGTGATGAGGACATGCTCCCCTACTTTAAAAAAGGTGATTATCAAAGCGGAATCTGGCGGGGAACATATACACTCGCTAACGCTATTGCTGCGGCAGAGGGGCAAACCCTCAGTACTGCGGGCAATATTCCTAAAGCTCCTGCAAGCAGTGAGTATGACGGTTACTGGTTTCTTTTATTTGTAATAATCTTTTTGATGTTAAGATTCGGTATCATACCTGTTCCGCTCTACTATGGAGGATACAGAAGCTCCGGTTTTAGCGGAGGAAGTTTCGGCGGGTTTGGCGGTGGCGGCGGCTTTGGCGGCGGCGGTGCTTCGGGCAGCTGGTAAGATAAGTTACACGGGAGAATTTTATTAATGAAAAAACTCGATAATTTTGTTTCTGATATAAAAAATATTTTCGGCGAAAGACTGAAAAGTGTTTTTATTTACGGTTCAAAAGCAAATATAGAACTTGAAAAGCTTGATTATGATATAGATATTATGGTTATCACAGAAACCCTGAGCGGCGACGATATAAAAAAATGTTCTGTCCCCGTAAAAAAATGGATGGGAGGTTTTTGGGACAAACAAAAAAATCCCTTGCCGGTATTTATGGGCGAAAAAGAGTGGTTTAACTCGGCTGATGTCTATGCAATGGAGTATTCTGACATAAAAGAAAACCATAAAATTATTTACGGCGAAAATCTTATAAACAGTTTAAACATTAAGGATTCGGATTTACGTCTGCAATGTGAAGCAGAGATGAAAAATCTTTTAATGCGCTTTAGAAAACACTATATTTTGTTTGCTGATTCCCCTCGCGAAATTAACGAAATGCTGTTTTCCGCCACAAAAACACTTAACGCAATTTTTAAGTCCGTCTTAAGACTGAAACAAATAGAGGTTTCAAAATCTGCATATGCAAATTTAAACAAAATTTGTGAAATCTTTGACGCTGACAAGCACTTTTACGAAAAACTTTTATGCGCCAAAGACAAACACTGCAAATTTTCTAAAAACGAATCATTTAAAATAGCTGATGACGCGATTGTTCAGCTGGAAAAACTTTTGGAATACATAAATAACTTGTAATAAGGAGAGATTATGAAAAAAACAGTATGGATTATTTTAGGGGTTTTACTGCTGCTTGTTGTGATGATAGCAGGTTCTTTTATAGGTGTTTACAACAGGCTCCAATTAATGGATGAAAATGTCAATGCGCAGTGGGCACAGGTAGATAACCAGCTAAAAAGAAGAAATGACCTGATACCTAATCTTGTTTCAACGGTAAAAGGCTATGCCGCACACGAAAAATCACTGTTTACGCAAATAGCAGAATCCCGTGCAAAACTCGGCGGCGCTATGAACAAAAACGATATGAAGGCTATTGAACAGAGTAACAGTGATCTTTCTAATGCTCTGTCAAGGCTGCTTATGGTTGTAGAAAGATATCCTGATTTAAAAGCTGACAAACAGTTTATTAACCTTCAAGACGAACTTGCGGGAACTGAAAACAGGCTGGCTGTAGCAAGAAAAGACTATAACGAAAGTGTTAAACAAATAAATGCAACGGTAAGAACCTTCCCGACTTCAATTGTTGCTGCAATATCCGGAATAAAAGCCAGGGAGTACTTTGAAACACCTGAGACAGAGAAAAAGGCTCCTGAGGTGAAATTTTAATCATTGCGTTTAATTTAGATGTAAAATACTAAAAGCTCTGAATATCAGAGCTTTTTTATTTGTTTTTCTCAGAGATTAAAGGCTGAATAAATTAATTATCACCAAGATATTTTACATTTATAACATTATTCAAAACATCAAACCCCGTAACCTCAAAATGACTGTTTCTGTTTAACAGGTACTCTTTTTCATTCCAGTGTTGTCTGTCTATATTAAAAAGCGCGTCCAAATCAATATATTTAGTTCCTGCCGGTATATCTATTTTTAAAATCGGGTTATCTTTTGTTCGGAATCTTTCGGCTACAGAATAATCTGTCGAGGTAGAAACATAGGATTTTTCCGTAAAAACAGCACCTTTGGTTGTTAAAATATCTTTTTCTTTTTCAGTCAAATCCGGCTGCAATGCCCTGTATAAAACAATATCTTTTGTAGTGCAAAGAACCTTTTGGTCATTATTAAATAAAGAATCAATAGTGTTGACGAGATTATTTAAACTTTCCCCGGTATTAATTCCCCTTACACGCCTGTGCCTCAAGAAATTATGCAGTTCCTGAACAGTGTATTTATATTCTTTCAGTGCTTTCATCTCCTCCGGTGTAAAATAATATTTTAGTTTTGCCTGTGCATCGTAAATCTTTACGGCGCCTGTTTTCATATCGAGGGTGTATATAGAAGAAACAAAACCTTTTTTATCTCGTATACAGCGTGCGCGTACGTCGTCATAACAAAGTCCTTTTAACCCTTCTACCGGTCTGCCTAAATGGATACATTTGTCATTAATATAACGTCCTATTTCCATGCCGGTATCTTCAAATATTTTAGTTAATATTTTTTCAACATCTTCTTTTGTTTGCGGTTTTAGCTGATTATAGCCGTTTTGCATAAGTACCTGTGCAAGCCCGTATGAGCAGCAGCACTCTTGTGCTGATGTTTCTGTTTTTTTGATTTCATCACACACAGGTTTTAGATGGCAGCTTGCCGGCTGTGAGGGGTTATTGGCTGTTGTTTCACACTTTATAAAATTATTTACCTTCATATTTAATTAAAAACAATTTTTGGCATAAAATTGACTATATCAGCAGAAATCATCCGGTATAAGAAAATAAAAAAAATTTATTGATAAAAAAGCGTTTTACTACTAAAATAAAATTATATAAAATAAACATAACGGAAAAAGGAGAGAGTTTTATGAACAAAAGTGTAAAGTATGTTGCATTAGGTCTTGCTGCATTTGTTATAGGAATGTCTGTAAACAATTTTGCAGTATCTAATGTTCCTAGCAAAATAGCAGTTGTTGATGTACAGAAAGTTGTTGCATCTTCAGCGCAGGTTAAAGCTCTTAAAGCTGACAGAGAAGCTAAAATAAAAGATTTGGCTAACTTTGTAACAACAGCAAGAGCTAATGTTGCAAAAGAAACAAATGCCGACAAAAAGAAAACATTAGAAGACAAATACAACAAAGAACTTAACTCAAAAAGAGACGCTATCCAGAAAGATTATGCAAAAAAACTTGCTGCTATCGACAAAAGCATTTCTTCTGTTATCAATCAGAAAGCAAAAGCAGCTAACTATGATATAGTTCTTGCAAAAGGTGTTGTATTATACGGCGGTACAGATATCACTGCAGAAATTGCAAAATCTGTAAAATAAAGCAAACTTAAAAATATTAAAAAAAAAGAAACACTCCTGATTTTTATAATCCGGAGTGTTTTTAAAAATATGTCTAACACGAGGAATGGAAAATATATAAATACTTGTTTAATTACCCTTTTACATCAAAGTCATTGCCGGTAATTTTGTCTCTTCTCAGTGCTGCGCCGAGGTTATATTGCATAAGATTATATTTTTCGATTTCATTTGCCACATTGCCGTTAAAAACCTGCTGGTTTGTGTCAATAAAGTTAAACAAAGGTTCCCAAATGCCGTTGACCGTTCCTTCGGCAGTTTTTTCAACCTGTTTTATTGTTTTGACCGGAACTTTTATATTCATTCCGAAGGGTTGTTTAAAAAAATTTTCTGACATTTGTGTTACCCCTGTTTTTGCTTACATTATGTATATCGGCATATATCTGTAAAAACTTTAATGATTTTATGTTAATTGTAAAGAAAATTTTACAATTTATTTGAATTTATGTTTGCTTGTACAGGGAAAGCCGCACTATTGCTGCGTTAAATTCTTGTCATCAATAGCTTTAATAATTTTTAAAAACATGTCATTGTACGGGGTTTTTATACCGTATATTTGCCCTAGCGAACAAACATATCCTGCAAATATATCCACCTCTGTTTCCCGTCCGGCATCAACATCCTGCAGCATAGATGTTCTGGTTTCAGGCAGCATGGTTTTTATAACCTCAAGAACCTCAGGTATAAGCCTGTCTGTGTTTTTTACCCCGCAGGCCCGCGCGACTTCAACTGCTTCTTTCATCAGTTCTATTGCAATTTTATTAACTTTTTCAGACTTTTGGAAATCTCCGTATGCCGCATTTAACACTGCGGAAGCTTGATTGTAGCCGATATTAACAAGAAATTTCCACCACCTTGAATACTCCATATCAACAGGAATTTCGTAGTTTATAGCAGTTTTGTCAAAAAAGTTTTTAACTGATATTACATTGTCAGAATATTCTTTGTTGTATTTTTCGCCAAAAACAGTTTTATATACCCCGTCATGATAGACATGCCTGCCTGTACGGGTGCTTGTATGCCCGATATAATACGAATATAATACCCTGTCTTTGCCAAAGAGCTCTGAAATTCTGTCTTCACTTTGCAAGCCGTTCAGCAAAGATATTATAATTGTGTCTTTTCCGGTAAAACCTTTTATATTTTTTAATACATATTCCAGAGCATTGTTTTTTGTGGCAATGAGAATTAAATCTGCTTCAAAAGGTTCCTCTGAGGTTACATAGTTAAAACAATATTCTGTTTCGTTAAACACAAGAGGTTCTTTTTTGTAGCGATTTAAGCGTGCTTTATCAACAAGCACGCTTAAATCAATATCTTTATGTTTTAAAATCTGTACTGCATATATGCTGCCTATTGCACCCAAACCGCATATAAGCACTTTTTGTATATGTTTCATACCTTTATTTTATTGTAAAAGTTGCATTAACAACAGCGTTAATCTTTTTGTCAACTGCGCTTGTGTTATATATGCCGTAATCCGACACATCTGTAGAATTTTTTGCAACTATCTGAAACACACCCATTCTTGCCGAATTCATGACTCCTATGTGTCCTCCGGTGCTTTGAACCATGCTTTTTGCTCTTTCTTTTGCGTCTTTTGTTGCTTCGGCAAGCATTTTTATTTTAAGTTCATCAAGGTTTGATACATAATAATCTACTCTGTTGGAAGAAACTTCTATATTCTTGTTAACAAGCTGGGAAGTGCCTTCTGAAAGTTTTGTGAGCTTGTCAACGTCGTTAGAAGTAACCTGAACATTTTGCGATAGTCTGTACCCGTCCACCTCGTTTGAATCGTAGCCGTTTGGCATTCTTTTATAAACAGGATATGACGCTATCGGTGTAAATTTAAACGCATCAGCGCCGAGACCGTTTGCGGAAAGGAAATCAGAAATCTGTTTTTTGTCTGTATTTATTTTTGCATACCCGCTTTTGAGGTCTTTGCTGCGTACTTCATACGAAAGCGTCCAAACAGCAAGGTCTGATTTTATTTCCTGACTGGCCGACCCTGTGACTGACAGCGCCTGTGTGTTCATTTTCTGGTATGAGATTACGGCGTTTGATAAAATGTAAGTTGAAATAATAGCGCCCAGTGCAATTAAGAGCCCTAAAACAACAATTTGATAATCTTTTACTTCTTTGATGTCTTTCATAAAAAACCTCTTTTATATATTTTTACAAAAGTTATTATAAAATATTTTTTAATTTTTTGTTAGTATTAATTTATGCTAAGACAATTTGCACCGATAATACTGTTAACTATCTCGAACGTATTTATGACTTTTGCATGGTACGGTCATTTAAAATACAAAAATACGGCTCTTTGGATGGTTATTTTAATAAGCTGGGGCATAGCTTTTTTTGAATACTGTTTTCAGGTTCCTGCTAACAGAATCGGCCATGAATTTTATGACGCAGCACATCTTAAAACAATACAGGAGGTTATAACCCTTGTTGTTTTTTGTTTTTTCTCGGTGTTTTATTTAAAAGAAAACCTGAAATGGAACTATATAGTAGGTTTTTTGTTCATAATACTGGCTGTGTTTTTTATCTTTAAAAAATGGTAGTGTTAATTTTTATACACAGGCGCACTATACAGATTACCGTGTTAGATACAAACATACCTGTTTTTCAGGCATGACTGTTTGATAAACTTAAGACAAAAATCAGTCTTTTCTTCATTCAAATCATGCGCTCCGTTTTTAAGTTCCGTATAAATTATGTTATTTCCGGTTTTTATTGATATTGATGCTAACTTTCTTGCAAGATGTACTGGAATAATATCATCATCTTTTGAATGAATAATATAAACCGGCGAGTTTATCTTTTTTATAGCCTTTTCATTATCAAATTTGTTCTGTAACGGAATTAAAAAAGCCGGTATTTTACTGATGATTTTTCTCATAATATCAGGCATGTCAGCTTTTTGAGCTATGTTTTTAACCATGTCTGCCGCTTTAGAAAAAGGATTTATCAAAATAGTAAAGGCAACGTTGTTTTTGGCGCTAAAGTCCGAGGCTATTGCACTGCCCATTGAATGCCCTATTATCCCTATATTGCACGGGGCTATGCCTACGGTAAGTAAGTATTGATAAACTGTTTCTACATCAATTCTTGCCCCGGATTGAGAAAACTGACCGCTGCTTTGGCCTCTGCCTCTGTAATCAAAAGCTAACACTCCCCAGCCGGCATTCATAAGTTTAAGATAGGTGTTTTGCTGCAGAGGGTGACTTTTTTCACTGCTAATTCCTTCACAAAAAATAATGTATTTTTTGTATTTATACGGGTTTATGTCCCATATATCTATTTTTATGCCGTCTTTTGTGTATACTGTCTTTTGTTCAACTGCTTTTTGCAGCCCTTTTATCAATGGGTATTGAACCTGCTTTGTGTAATTTTCATTTGCTGTATAAAATTTTTGTTCATAATTTTTTATTGAACGTAAAATTGCAGGAATATTAAACGCCTTATTGCCGTTGAATAAGCCGAGTTTATCAATTTCTTTTATAGAACAATCAACTGTGTGCATTTTGTCCTCCTCAAATTAATACAACAATTTAGCTCATATTAAAATTTTTGTACAAAATATTTTAACCTCAGGTAAAAAAATACTCTTTAGGGCTTGACGTTATTACGTTAAAAATGGATAATAAGGTGTGGTTTTCTGTAAAAAGAAAATGAGTATAGTTAGGAGAAGTTTTATGAAAAATTTCAAAATCTTGCTTGCTTCTACTCTGGTAGTTTTGGTATCTGCTTCTTGCGCAATGGCAAAGGATTGCGACAAACAGTGCGACAAAAACAAACCTACCCACAAAATGGAAGCTTATGCACACCCGACAATGTTTGGCTCACAGGCTCAGCAGTTGAACACTGCTAAAGAAACTTATATTGTCGGCGGAAAAGTTTACAAAAAGAACAATCACATGGGCATTGCCAACAAAGAAAATGTTGTAATCGGCTCAAGAGTTGATGCGTTGATGAATCTTCTTGAAAAGAAACAAAACGCCTCTAACTTTAACGCTAAAATGCCTGTATTGCGTTCTGAACTGGCAGTTATTCTTTCAGAAGAATTCGGTTTGAATAACAAAGCCGTATCTAAACAGTATAAAGACATTCCGTCAGGCTACTGGGCTAAAGATTGGATTTACGGCGCCCTTAACGGCGGTGTAATGATTGGTTATCCTGATAAAAAATTCAGACCTGACCAGCCTGTTACAAAAGCCGAAGTTTTTGCTACAATCGCACAGCTTATTGATGTTGCAACAGACAGAAGCTTGATTGTTCCTGATTTTAACGGAAAACAAATCAACAACATTCCGCGCTGGGCAATTGCTCCGACAAAAGAAGTTGTTGCATCAGATTTGTTAAACGATATTCCGAATCCTGACAGAGTAAATTCTGATGAATATCTTTCAAAAGAACAGGTTGCATATCTTATCTGCTCTTTAAAAGAAAACTGGACAGGTAAAAAGTCAATAGCAAAAGACAAAAATGCTCCTGATGCTATTAAAAATTACAATCCGGTTGTGTTAAATGTCAAGATTTTGGATAGACTTTCAGCAAGACATTCCAATGTTGGCGACAGATTTACAGCCAAAACAACCTCGGATGTTACAATAAACGGACAATGCTTTAAAGCCGGTTCAAAAGTAAAAGGCGAAGTTGTTCAGGTTGTAAGACCCGGTATTAAAAACCCCGGTTACATAAAAGTTAAATTCGTTAAAATTAAAGACGGCGACAACTGTGCAGAGTTCCCGAAAGAAATTTCACAAGCACAGGTTGCTGCTTTGAAAAATCCTAACATCCTTGCAAGATTGCTCGGTGCACCGTTCAGTGCAGCTGGCAGAGTTGTCGGTGTTGCTGTTAGAACAGTTGGCACTGGCGTTGATGTTGCAGGTGACAGCTTAGAAGAATTCGGCGATGAATTGGCAACAGCATTTGTTGATACATTCACACTCCACCCGGGTTCAGGCGTTATTAATGTCGGAAAATCAATTGCTACACTCGGTATCGGTACTTATGACCTTTGCAAATTGATTGTAAGCGGTACTTTTGGTGTAATCTATGAATTTACTGACGAAGTAAGATACTTAATTGTACCTTCTTACTCAAATGATTCAAGCTTGAATCCAAACGAAGAGTTGAAAATTGTATTCTAATATTTAATAATACAAACAACTTAAACAAAAAGGAGAATAGAAATATTCTCCTTTTTGTATGATATAGACGCTTTGTTTCCGCGGTAAACATTAATAAAACAAACCGGTAATTATAATTTGCGCACATGATTTAGTATTAACAATTCTCCCTTATAAAATAAATAATTTTTTGATATATACTAAAAAGTATGCTTAGTATTGATTCACTTTTAATAGAAGATTTTTATAAAGAAAACAAAGATTTTTTTGTAAATGCAAGAGTTCAAAAAATACAGCAGCCCACCCGCCGTGAGGTTATACTTTTTTTGCGTAATAATGCTGAATCTCGGAAGTTTTATATAAATATAAATCCGGAGTTTTATCATCTTTGTTTTATGAACAAAGAAAACGAACTTAAAAGAGATATTCAAATCCCCAAACAACCGCCTATGTTTTGTATGCTTTTGAGAAAACATATGGAAGGTGCAAAAATCATAAGCATAAACAAACCACAGTTTGAAAGGATTATAGAGCTTAATTTTGAAAACTACAATGAACTCGGCGATAAAATAGAAGAATGTCTGAGTATAGAATTAATGGGAAAACACAGCAATATAGTTCTTTACAATACTGACAACAATATAATTCTGGGCTGTGCTCATAATATAGGCGCGGAAAAAAGCAAAGAAAGAGAACTGTCCGGCGGTTTGCCATATATATATCCGCCAAAGCAGGATAAAAAAAATCTTCTGACAACACGCTCGGATTATTTTATCAGTTATTTAAAAAAATCCTCTGTACAAACTAAAAAAGTAATTGCAGAAAGATATTACAATTTTTCTCAGGCTGTTGCGCAACAAATATGCGAAATAAATAAAATTCTTCCGGAAAAACCGGCAAAAGATTTGGGCGAAAATGAAATGAAAATTTTATTTATTGCCCTGCACGAGTTTCTGGAGAAAGATTATCGAAAATATTCGCTAAACAAAGATTATTCACTTTATTCCTGCGTAAAAAAACTGGATTATGAGTATGACAATATAAATTTATTAATAGATGATTATTTTGCAAATAACATTGAAAAATCACTTCTTAAAAACCTGAAATCATCTTTAAAAACAAAACTCAATAAAGATTTAAAAAAATACCGGAATATCCTGTTAAACCAGCAAAAACAGCTTGAAAAACAAATTAAAGCAGATGAATACAAGAAAAAAGGCACGTTGTTAACAGCAAATTCCTATGCTATACAAAACGGAATAAATTCTGTTTGCCTGAAAGATTACGAAACAATGCAGGATATTGAAATACAACTTGATGAAAATTTGTCGCCGATTGAAAACGCTCAAAGATACTTTAACCTCTATAATAAAATAAAAAAAGCTTGCGAAATAGCACAAAAAATGTCTCAAGAAACAAAACAGCAAATTTTAAATACGCAACAACTGTTATATGACATTGAAAATACAGATTCTCTGGGCGAATTAAAAGAAATTGCACAGGATTTTGAACCGGAAATACAACAAAAGCCCTCTAAAAAGAATGAAATCACTTTAAAACTTCTAAAAACAGAGGTCAACGGTTACACGGTGTATGTAGGAAAAAATAACAAGCAAAATGATTATTTGTATTCAAAAATATCTTCTCCGGAGGATATGTGGTTTCATACGCTAAATACACCGGGTTCTCATATTATAGTTAAAACCGCTGAAAATAAAAAACATATTGATGATGATACTTTGCTAAAAATTGCAAAACTGGCAAAAGAATATTCAACAGCCAAAAACTCAACTAAAATACCTGTTGTATACACTCTCAGAAAATATGTAAAACGCCCGAACAACACTAAATCCGGATTTGTTGTGTATAAAAATGAAACCGAAATTGTTGTTGATTAAAATGTCTGAGAGTGACTTCGCTTGTACCCGATGGCTTCCTGATATATTATATCGGTGTCAGTTGACTATATGAAATATTTGTCAAATATCTTTGTTAAAGAAAACACTTGGCAGCTTTGTAAAATTATGTACAGTTTCAGCCGCCTCTTGCGCTGAAATCTTTTTTACAACTTTATTTGTCTTTGTATCATAAATTTCAATCATATCATCGTCGCTGATTTTAAAAAGATACTTTGGCTCTTCTATTTCTATATCTTCATTAATATCCGAATCTTCAGAATCATTCGTATCAGAAACTGCAACATCAACGGCGGATTCAGTGTCATTGTCTTTTTCCTCAGTATCTTCCTCTGTTTCTTCCTGGGAATCCTTCTTTTTTTTCTTGTCGGAAATGAAAGGAACAGCAGGATTAAAAGCAGCCTCGGGGTCTTTTTTGCCTGCTTTTTCTTTTTTACCTACCCCGTCAACATCCGGCAATTGATTTTCCAGAGCCATTTTTGCAGTCGCTTCAACATCATTTGACAGCTGCGCCGTGGTCAAATTTCTGTGTAAACCAAGATTTGACATTGAGAATCCATCTAAACCCATCGCGGTAATCCTTTACATCTTAATATTTTTTCAAGGTTTTGCACTTAATGTACTTATCATATTATAATACATGCTTGTAGTAATATAAATACCGGAGTTAATTGAGGTCTATGGCTTACAATAATTTTCATATGCTTATGCAAAGCATACTAAATGCGCCATTGTGGGTGCAGGAGGTTGTTTATCTTGACATAAAACAACATTTAGAAGAGGTTTTACCAAATGCTGCGGTTGATGCTAAAGCAGGCGAGGTATATCCGGCATATTACCCTGAAATAACTTTTAAAGGCAAGCAGGAACTTGAGTCGCACGCAAACGGGCTTGATTATAATATTTACAAATACCTCAAATGTGCCCTGAATAAGCAAAGAGTCATTGATATAACTCTGGACAACTTCTGGACACTGGAAGAATCGTCTTCTTATCTGTCACTTTGCATAAAAATGGAGCTTATTAAACCGCCGGATAACCTTATTTTAGCCAGTATACATTATATGAGCGGAGAAATCAGACTCGGCGAGTATGTAAAAAGGCTCAATAAAATAGATATAAAAGAACTTGATGATATCCTGAGAAAACAAAAACAACATAATGAAGAAAATCCTGATTCAAAATTAAAAATCGGTGAAATTATGGTTGATATGGGTTTTGTTGCTAATAAGGATATCGACAAAATACTCCATACCAAAAGCGAGGCTAAAAAACGCTATATATTAACAACAGAAAATAAACCAGCGGCAATTACCTCTACTGCTCCTAATTTGCCCAAAACACCGGCAAATGATGAGCTTGTTAAAAAACTTATGACAGAAAATAAACTGCTCAAAGACAAATTAAGAGCTGTTTTTAATATACAGAATAAACATAAATACTGAACAATAAACCCGAACTGCTTTTATTACAAACACGTTCTAACCTTGTTGAACAAGAATATTACGGCTATATAGTAGTGTACGATAAAAATAAGGGAATAAAATCCATCGGTCAAAATTGTGATTATCCTTATTTCCACCGTTCTTGCTCAAAGCCGCTGCAAGCTGCGGTGTTAAAAGATTTTAGGACTGATGAATATTACAACCTGACCTCTGAAGAAATAGCTGTGTGCTGCGCCTCGCACACGGGGGAAAAAATTCATACAGATATTTTGAAAAATCTTTTACAAAAAGCAGAGCTTAAAATATCGGATTTAAAATGCCCTGTTATAGAACCTCTTGATAAAGAGGAACAGATAAAATATAAAAACAATTACACAGCCCTGCATAACAACTGTTCCGGCAAACATACTCTGATGCTGTTGATTTGCCGCCAAATGGGCTGGAATACAGAAAACTATCTTGATGTAAATCATCCTTTACAAATTGCGGTTTACCAAAAGATACAGGAGCTTTGCGAAACAACAAACAAACTTCCGTGCACAAAAGACGGCTGCACTGCACCTAACTATGCAACTTCTTTGAGCGAACTTGCCGCAGGTTTTTATAATGTTTTTTGCAAAGACGACTATGCAATGATTAAAAATGCCTTTTTAAAGCATCCGTATTTGATAGGCGGAAACCACAGACCTGATACGGAAATAATGAATCTGAACCCTTATATCTGCGCAAAAGCCGGGGCAGGGGGGCTTATGTGCTTAGCAAACACGGCATTGTCACAGGTGCTTGTTATAAAATTGCTTGAAGCTGATATGAAAGCCAGAAGTATAATTGCACTGGATTCAATGATTAAACTGGGGTGGATTAGTAAAATAAATTCCAACGATGAAAATCTCCTTTACAATAAAACCGTAACTACAGAAACTAACGAACCTGTCGGCGAATATCAATCTGTTTTTGATATTTAGCCGAATGTCTTAAAGGTTTCTTCAATATTTTTATCTATAACCTTTTTAACGGAATCCATTTCTGTTTCAAGCGCGCTTTGTTCCGTTGCAAGCTGTTGTATTTGCAAATCAAACTTTTTATCTATACTTTCAAGACTTTCCATTTTTCTTTCATATTCGGCGTTTGCAGCGTTAAAATCGCTCTGGTCTACACCGCGGTATATAAATGATGAACCTTCAAGCGATTGGTCTTGCCATTCTCCTTCTTTAGACATTTTTTGAATAAACCAGTTGCCTGTTTTGAGGTTGTCTTCAAAATAATCCGCCTGGGTAGCATACGGTTCTACAACATAATCTTCAACAGTCTGCCCCTCTGGCATGGGGTCGGGAAGTTCAGTAACAACAATTCTTCCGTAAGAATCAGCAACACGCATACCAAGTCCGCCGTCTTCTATAGAACCGGTGACAATCTGGTAAGTAAGCCTCGGTAAATCAGTAGCGGACGAACCTGTGCCTTTAGCGTCATAGTATAAGTGCTGAACATTCATACCGTCGCTCCAGAGACCTGCTTCTGTTTCTATCTGGTTCGCAAGCATTAATTTTTCCTGGGTCAATTGTTGGACCTGAAACTCTACATTGCTTTTTCTTGCTGTTAGTGCTAGATAACGTGCCTGTGATGCTGACAATCCCATATTGTTGATACTCCTTTTATATTATTGTTATCGGCAATTTTGGGTAAAAACTTTAAAAAATCGAGCACAATTTTAACAAATATTTACAATTCATGTTACAATCTACAAAGCTTTTAACACCAAGTTATTTTTAGATTATAATTAACAATATAATTACAGTTTATGACGAGGCAAAATAAAAACTTATGGAAGAATTGTTAAAAAAGACAGCTGCAGAGCAACGGAAAGCTCTTTTAAATAAAGAAATTTCAGCGCTAGAGCTTGTTAATGCAGAGTATAAAAGAATAGAAGAAATTGATGAAAAAATCTGTGCCTTCAATTCTCTTTGCAAAGAACAGGCTTTAGAAACAGCAAAAGAAGTTGACAAAAAAATTGCCGCAGGCGAAGAACTTCCGCCGTTAGCCGGTATTCCGCTTGCTTTAAAAGATAATATAAATTTAAAAGGCACAAAAACAACAGCATCGAGTAAAATTCTTGAAAATTTTGTTTCTCCGTACGATGCGACTGTCAGTGTAAAATTAAAACAAAATTTAATTCCGATTCTTGGTAAAGTAAATTTAGACGAATTTGCAATGGGGTCGTCAACAGAAAACTCTGCGTTTAAAATCACCCGCAATCCTTGGGATACTAATAAAGTTCCGGGCGGCAGCTCAGGCGGCTCAGCAGCATCTGTTGCAGGGTATGAGGCAACAATTTCTCTGGGGTCTGACACAGGCGGAAGTATCAGGCTCCCTGCAAGCTTTTGCGGTATAGTCGGTATGAAACCGACATACGGAAGAGTTTCCAGATACGGGTTAATTGCATTTGCCTCTTCTTTAGACCAGATTGGCCCGTTTGGCAGATGTGTTGAAGATACGGCACTGCTGCTTGAGGCAATAAGCGGACATGACACGCATGATTCAACCTCATTAAACATGCCTGTCCCTGCTTTTAGTAAAGCTCTTACAAATGACATTAAAGGAGCCAAAATAGGGGTTATAAAAGAACTTCTCGCACAAGGTGTATCTCCTGATGTTAAAACAGCGGTTGAAAATGCAATAAAAACTTACAAAGATCTCGGTGCGGAAATTGTTGAAATTTCACTTCCGCTGCTTGAGTATTCCATCGGGGTTTATTACATACTTGCGACAGCAGAGGCAAGCTCAAACCTTGCAAGATTTGACGGTGTAAAATACGGACACAGAACAAAAGATGCTAAAAATCTGCTTGAAATGTATACAAAAACAAGGGCAGAAGGTTTCGGCGACGAGGTAAAAAGAAGAATCATGCTCGGAACTTATGCGCTGAGTGCAGGTTATTACGATGCATATTACAAAAAAGCCCAGCAGCTCAGAAGATTAATTAAAGAAGATTTTGACAAAGCTTTTGAAAAAGTTGATGTGCTTGTATCACCGACATGCCCGAACACTGCTTTTGAAATAGGTTCAAAAATTTCAGACCCGCTTAGCATGTACCTGACAGATATAGGCACAATCAGTGCAAACCTTGCCGGTATACCGGGTATGAGCCTGCCATGCGGATATGATTCCGACGGAATGCCTGTCGGTTTACAAATTCTTGCACCTGCTTTACATGAGGAAAAATTATTTAATATAGCGTATAATTTTGAACAGGCAGTAAAAGACAAACAAAAATGTCCTCTTATTTAGTAACAGAGAATGGAGAAGATATGAAAAAGATATTTATCACACTGGGGTTAACTCTACTTTTGGGAATCGGCGCAGCAGGCAGTGCTATCGCTTATTCTACAGAAGGTGCTATGTATTACAATGAAGGTTTGGACTATTACTCAAGGGGTGAATACGGCAAAGCTATTCAGTCCTTCAAAAGCGCTGTAGCAATAGACCCTGACTTTGTTGATGCTTATTACAACATGGGCTCGCTTTTTGAATACCTGAAAAGCTATCAATCAGCCATAGCTTCTTACACAAAAATTAACCAGCTTGACCCTGATGATATGGAAGTTGTGCTCAAACTTGCAGAACTCTATTATAAGGTCGGCAATACTGAAAGAGCTCTGTTTTATGTAACAAAAATTAAAGAAGGCGATGATTTGTACTCACGTGCTGCAAGCCTGAAAAACCAGATTGTTGTTGCATCTCAAAGAGCAGAGGCTAAAAGCTCTTTAAATAATGTAAACACAGCTAACAGCTCAAACAGAAGTGTTATTGATAAATTCTCCGGCCCTACTGGCTTGGCCGTTGATTCAAAAGGCGTTTTGTATGTAGCAAGCTATACAGATAACAGCATTTATAAAATCACACCGAACGGACAATCGCAGCTGTTTTCAAAAAGCCCTCTGCTTGGCGGTCCTATAGGTCTTGCGTTTGACTCTATGGACAACCTTTATGTTGCTAACTATACAAAAAATAATATTTTAAAAATCAACAAAGCCGGTAAGGTTTATACGTTTATGAATAACATTACAAACCCGTATTACCTTATTATTAAAGGCGGAAACATGTATATTACCGAACAGGGCAACAACACTGTTGTAAAATATAAATTGTATTAATTAACAATGTATTATTAATGAATAAAAAGCCGTAATTTAAAAATTACGGCTTTTTTAACAATATTTTTTTATTTTTGCAGCCACTTTCTCACTTTGTCAGCTATGTAAGCAAAAGTCGGAAGAACCCCGAGATTTCCCGGCTTAAATTCTTCTGCTTTGGAATAAACAAGAAGAGGCACCTGCTCTCTTGTGTGGTCAGTGCCGGGCACTGTCGGATCGCAGCCGTGGTCAGCAGTGATAAACAAAATATCATCTTTTGTCATTTTTTCCATAATTTCAGGCAAAAATGCATCAATTTCTTCTATGGCTTTGCCATAACCCCTCCAGTCATTTCTGTGACCGTAGAGCATATCTGTATCAACAAGGTTTGTAAAAATAAGCTCAAAGTTGGGCGGTTGCTGTGATTCGGCAATTCTGATTTTATCAAGCTCAAGAGATCCTTCAACAGCTTTAAGGGTCAATTCTAATCCCTCCTTGTTTGAGCCTGTGTGTATAGCATGAGAAATACCTGATTTAACGTAAATATCTTCGATTTTACCAATACCTACAACTCTTCCGCCTGCATTCAGAATTTCATTCAATACTGTAGGCTTGGGCGGCTCTACTGAATAATCTCTTCTGTCTTTTGATATACGTACGGGTTTGCCGTCCACTATATGATATGGTCTTGCAATCACCCGTGACACATTATTTTCGCCGACAAGGATTTCTCTGGCTATACGGCACATTCTGTAAAGCTCTTCAAGCGGAATCACGTCAACATCGACCGCAATCTGGAAAACACTGTCAGCGCTTGTGTAGATAATAGGAAATTTTGTTTTATGATGTTCTTCATTTAAATCTTCGATAATTTTTGTGCCGGAGGCCGGATAGTTGCCCAGTATGCCGCCGCAGTCCGTTTTTTCTATAAATTCGTCAATAACATCTTTTGGAAAACCGTTCGGATAAACTTTAAAAGGCTCCTCCAGCACAAGCCCTGCTATCTCCCAGTGACCTGTTGTAGTGTCTTTGCCTTTGGAAACTTCTTTCATAATCCCGTATTGGGCGATTGTGTTTTTTTCGGGGGGAACACCCTTAACCTCACCGAGATTGCCTATACCCATTTTTTGCATAGTGGGAAGGTTCAAGCCACCGTTAGCTTTTGCCACATTACAAAGGGTGTTGCACTCAGGGATGTCGTTATACTCGCTGCAATCCGGCATGGCACCGCAGCCCATTGAGTCTATAACCATTATAATTGCACGTTTCATAAGCTTGTCCTCACTAATTAAGTCTTGCCTTTATTTTATCATATCATTGTAAATCGTACGTATTTTTTGTACCATTAAGATTAAGCACACATAAATGAAAAGAGGAACAAAAATTGTTACGAGCTGGGATTGTAGGCCTGCCTAACGTAGGCAAATCAACATTATTCAATGCATTAACTTCAACGGCAAACGCACAGAGCGCAAACTACCCGTTTTGTACAATCGAACCGAATGTCGGGGTAGTAAGCGTACCTGATGAAAGACTCTCTGTATTGCAGCCTATGGTAAAAGCTGCAAAAATTGTTCCGACTGCGATAGAGTTTGTTGATATAGCCGGTCTTGTCAAAGGTGCAAGCAAAGGCGAAGGGCTCGGCAATCAGTTTCTTGCCAATATAAGAGAGACAGATGCCATAATTGAAGTTGTAAGATGTTTTGACGACCCTAACACAATCCATGTAACAGGCAAAGTCGATCCGATTGATGATATTGAAACAATTAACACCGAACTTGCTCTTGCTGATATGGCAAGTCTTGAAAAACGCCAGCAAAGATTGTCTAAAGTAGCCAAAACCGGTGACAAAGATGCAATCGCAGAACTTGCTGTTGTTGAAAAACTTTTAAAACTCCTTGAAGATGGAAAATTTATAAACGTAAAAGACCATTTTAACGAAGACGAGTTGCCTTTTATAAAACTTATGCACCTTATGACTACAAAACCTGTAATATATGCGGCTAACGTTTCCGAAACAGACCTTGCAACAGGTAATGACTACGTGGAAAAGGTTAAAGCTTATGCAAAAACTCATAATGCAGATGTTGTTGTTATTTCTGCCAAAATAGAGGCAGAACTCTCTGAACTCGGTGAAGAAGAGAAAAAAGCTTATCTTTCGGAATTGGGCGTCGAGGATTCCGGTATAGAACGAATGATTAAATCTGTTTACCGCCTGCTTGATTTAAGAACTTTCTTAACGGCAGGAGAAATGGAAGTTAGGGCCTGGACAATTCCTGCAGGAGCAAAGGCCCCTCAAGCTGCAGGTGTGATTCATACTGATTTTGAAAAAGGCTTTATAAGGGCGGAAGTCACAGGATACGAAGATTTTGTTGCCTGCGGCTCTTATGCTGCAGCAAAAGAAAAAGGTCTTACCCGACTTGAAGGCAAAGATTATGTTGTGCAAGACGGTGATATTGTACACTTTAGATTTGCTGTTTGAGCTTAATATCTTTTACTGTAATAAAAAATAGTTAGTCCTCGTCAAATGTAAGAAGTTTTTCTATTTTGACGTTCAAATAATTTGCCAGTTCTTGAATTTTTGCTAACGACATGTTTGCTTTTCCGCACTCTATACTGGCAATATAGTTTTGGGACACATCCATTATTTCTGCCAGTTTTTCCTGGGTTAAATCCCGTTTTATTCTTTGTATTTTAACATTTTTACCAAATTTTTTCAGTAATGTTTTTTTATCCATAATTTATAAGTTTATAAATATTGACTTATAAATTTAACGATGTTATAAGTTGTAAAAAACAACTTATAACTTATAAATCATGAAAAATAATAGTATTGCTTTTGTAACACGTATTTATACAGATGAAAACTTTGACTCAGGCGGAATAAAACTTAATTTTATTTTACTTGAAAATTTAAAACGCTGCGGCTATAAAATAGATTTGTTTTGCAACAAGATAATCAGTAATTCAAAAAACATTTGTACAGCGGTATACAAATTAAATGAATTTGAAAGTAAAAA
This sequence comes from Candidatus Gastranaerophilales bacterium, assembly GCA_944322975.1. GTDB lineage: Bacteria > Cyanobacteriota > Vampirovibrionia > Gastranaerophilales > Gastranaerophilaceae > Limenecus. The sequence continues at coordinate 3,737 of CALUQS010000023.1, read as the reverse complement.
AGAAAATTATGATTGCATACTTTCGGATAAAGCGTTTGTTGCTTCTGATATAACTTATATTCATGACCACAGTTATCCTTATCGTATAAAAATGATGTCAGGAAAGTTTTTTCATTTTTTTTACAAGCTCTTCAAAAATAAACATCACAGAAGGAGAGTTCGTGAATTCTTAAATACTAAACAAACGCTGGCTGATTGCAAAAAAGTTATAGTTTCATCAAGTATATTAAAACAAGACCTGATTGAAAATTATGAAGTTGATAAAAACAAAATAGAAATAATTCCGCCGCCTATTGAAAAATATAAAATAAACAGGGAAAAAAATAATATTTTTACTTTTGGTATTTCTGCATTGGGATTTAGCAGAAAAGGCGGTTATTTGACGCTTTTTGCGATAAACAGGTTAAAAAAGACTAAAAATAAATTTAAAGTAATTTTTATCTATAAATCGAATAATTTGTTCGTTAAATTTCTAATAGCTTTTTTAGGCTTAAACAAATATTGTGAATTCATTGCTCAACAACAAAATATGGAAAAATTTTACAACTCTATAGATTGCCTGCTTATGCCTTCTTTGATAGAACCTTTCGGTATGGTTTCGACAGAAGCACTGAGTACAGGGTGTCCGGTGATAACTGCTGCTCACTGCGGCGTGAGTGATTATATAAAAGACGGTGAAAACGGATATTTGTATAACAAAAATTCTTCAAAAGAACTTGCGTTGGCAATGCTAAAAATGCTTGAAACAAATCAGCAAAAATATGATTACATGCAAAAACAATCTATAAATTCCGTACAAAATCTTTATACGGAAAATTTTATAAAAAAATATCTTTCAATTTTAAATATAAAATAAAAAAAACGGCTTAATCAAAGTTGATCAAGCCGTTGGAATGAAAATTTCTTTTGCATTCCTCGCCATTGTGTGGATTTTGTGAAGTGAAGTGTGTAGTGTGAAGTGTGAAGTAAATTAAGTAAGTAGTAAGTTAAATATTTTTTCTTTCTCTAATGTTTGATTAATATCTCTAATATGTTTATGTGGTGGTTTAACCGTTGTGGTTTGTTTCTCTGTCTCTTTATATCTCTCGTACATATATAAACAATTCTTTTTAAAAAAAATTGCCATATTAAAGTTATAAAATGTATATATCTGTAACAAAACTTAACAATACAGTAAAAAAGCAGTCTTTGCTTACATCTGACTCTTGATTATTGATTTTAAAGTGCTTTAATTGACATGCAAATGCAAATCATTTGCATTAATTTTTGTTTTAAGAGGATATGAAAATGCCGGTATTACCTGTTTCTGTAATAAAAAGCAATGCAAAGGTTTTTGGAAAATACCTTGACCAGCCTGCTTTAGTAGAAAAACTTTATAATGTTATGCCTTCTGTATTGACTGCATCAGCGGCAGGATATGGAATATATGATACAATGCAGGCTCCAAAAGATACCAGAAAAAAACGGGCAATAAAAAATGCTTCGGTTCTCGGATTTACTGTTGCCTCAGCTCTTCTGGCAACAAGAGGATTAAAAATTAACGGCAGACAAATCTTTGAAGGAATCATTGAACTTCCGGAATCTGATAAAGAAGGGATTGCAGAAGTTTTAACAAAACCGCTGGGTAAAAAAGCAAAAGAGCTGGTAGAAAAAGTTAACGATGAAAAAGTTCTTAAGTTTAAAGAAGTAAAAGAACTTATGAAAGAATTATCAGAAAAATTTAAAGACGAAAAGCTTATATCTAAGGTTATACCCGACGCAGAAAGCGAGGCTCCGTTCGCGGACCTTTTAAAACTTTCGTGGCTCGGGCTTATACCTGTTTTGGGCGGTATTGCAGGCGGTGTGGCTGGCGACAGACTCGTTAAAGATGATTGGAAAAAACATTTCCCGGATAAAATAAAAGAAGGTACATATCAGTATTTGAATAATATTGCTTTGTGCAATGTTGGTGCCGGTCTGGGTGCTCTGACAATGAATGCCTTTAATGTAAAATCTAAAACAGCAAGATTTGCTGCTATGTTGACGGGGGTTCTCGGGGTAGGTTTAGTTGCCGGCAATGCTATAGCCAATTTTGTGGGCAAAAATTATATTAATCCTTTGTTTGATAAAAATCAAAAAACTCAACACAAACCATTTAAAGAAATGGTAAAAAATTTGAATGCAGAAAGGCATCCGGAAGCCTTAGATGTAAGTTTGCACCTTGATGACGTTGCATCTGTCGGTTTTGTTTCCGGATTAAAATGGATTGGCCCTGTTTTGCCTTTATTGTATTCTGTTTCCGCTTACCGCGCAGGTATCGGGTATAGAAACGGCGGCCATAAAAATTCTGACAATAATACCGCATATTTACAGAGTATTAAAACAAAGGCATAGCTGATAGTTGCAGATTGTAGTGTGCGTGATGAACTCCGCTTATTACTTGATTGATTTTGTATGTACAAAGAACCTGTTTCCGGAATTAAATCTAATAGAGAAATCGACTCAATGCCATACCCGTAAACCGTTATTTTATTTGTATTAAAAAATAGTTTGTATTACCATATACTTATGTAGTTAGAATTAGGCAATAGTATACTAACAAGGAGGGTACTTTATTATGCCAGGTAAAACAATAACTGTTGATGGTAACTACGCAGCAGCGCATATTGCCTATGCACTGAGCGAAGTATCAGCAATTTATCCTATCACTCCTTCATCTACAATGGGTGAATGGGTTGATGAATGGGCGTCCCAGCACAAAAAAAATATCTGGGGCAAAGAAGTAAAAGTAGCAGAAATGCAGTCAGAAGCAGGTGCAGCAGGTGCTGTTCACGGTTCACTTGCAGCAGGTGCTTTGACTTCTACATACACTGCATCTCAGGGGTTATTATTAATGATTCCTGTAATGCATAAAGCAGCAGGCGAAATGCTCCCGCACGTTATCCACGTTTCGGCACGTGCATTGGCTGCTCAATCACTCGCTATCTTTGGCGACCATACAGACGTTATGGGCTGCAGAAATACAGGTTATGCAATGCTTGCAGCTAACTCTGTGCAGGAAGAAATGGATATGGCTCTTGTAGCTCACCTTTCTACTTACAAAGCTAAAGTTCCTTTCTTGCAGTTCTTTGACGGTTTCAGAACTTCTCACGAAGTACACAAAATCGAAGAAATCTCTTATGAAGACATTGCAAAATTAGTTGAACCTAAATATATCGAAGAATTCAAAAAAAGAGCTATGCGTCCTGAAGCTCCTGTTTGCAAAGTCGGTGCACAAAACACAGACGTATACTTCCAGGGACGTGAAACTGTTAATAAATACTATGAAGCAGTACCTGACATTGTTCAGGAATATATGGATAAAGTTGCTGCTGTAACAGGCAGACAGTATCATCCTTTCGATTACGTAGGTGCTCCTGATGCAACAGATGTTATTGTTGCTATCGGTTCTTCCTGCGAAACAATCGAAGAAACTATAGAATACCTCAACGCAACAAGAGGTACAAAATACGGTCTTGTTAAAGTCAGATTATACAGACCGTTCGACACAAAACGCTTTAACGCTGCATTGCCTGCATCTGTTAAACGCATCGCTGTATTAGACAGAACAAAAGAACCCGGTTCAATCGGTGAACCTTTATATATGGATGTCGTTGCGGCATTAGACAATAAAGGCATAAGAGTTATCGGCGGAAGATACGGTTTATCATCCAAAGAATTTACTCCTTCAATGGTTTATGCCGTATACAAACACTCTG
>CALUQS010000022.1 GCA_944322975.1 Candidatus Gastranaerophilales bacterium | reverse complement strand
ATATATTTTTGATTTATGATATAATTCTTTTTGTAATGGATAAGAAATCTCTCAGTATTAGCACACAAAATAAGTTAATCCTGTTAGGGTTGGTAGTCAGCACTCTTTTGATTGTCGGGTTGGCTGTCTTTGCCATCACCAATATTCAGGAAAAAATATCTGAGGTTTACAGGGGCTTTGGCGAAATCCTTACCAAAACACTCGCCATAGAAAGTGTTGAAATCACTAAAGATGTTCAGGAATTCGACCGTTTCAGCACTTTGCAAAACCATTCACGCTCTATAATAAACAGCAATAACGAAATTGCCTTTATAGAGTTTAGAGACAACGAAAATAACATAATTTATTCTACAAAAAATGATTACCCGCAAAGAGCCCAAAAAGCTCAAATAACCAGCTTTGCACAGATGATTTCCGACATAGACGGGCTAAAAACCAATATAGGTAAAGTTACTGTAGGTTTATCAGGCGGGGCGTCAAAAGACATTTCGCATGCCACAAGAAATTCCATGCTTGTTGTGTTTACTGTGGCCTGGCTTGTATTTACTCTTGTTATACTGATTAACACAATACTTATCACAAGGGAGCTAAGCATACTCCACCACGGGGTAAAAAAGATATCTACGGGTGATTTTGGCTATACTCTTGACGACAAAAACACGTCAGGCGAGATAAAAGACCTTATCCATGCTTTTAATGATATGTCTCAAAGACTTCATCAGTATGAAGAGCAGAATATTGATGAACTTACGCTTGAGCGTAACAAATTTGAGGCTGTTTTAATGAGTATTGTTAACGGTGTTGTTGTGTGTGACAACTTTGATAATGTTGTGCTTGTAAACAATGCTGCTAAAAAAATGCTCGAGGTTGAAGACGAACAGATTTTGAATACAAAAATCCAGATGTATTGCGATACTGACGGAGAACTTTGCTTTAAAGATAAAATTGAGCAGTTTAAAGATACTCCGCTTGATATTATGGAAAACAAACCCATTGAGTTCAATATAGAAGTTGACGGCAGGGTTATAAAGTCCGTAATTTCTCCGATGTTTTCAAATAATCAGGACTATGTGGGCTACGTTATAGTTCTTATTGATGTAACTAAAGAAGTTGAAATCGACAAAATGAAAAGCAACTTTATATCTAACGTAAGCCATGAACTCAGAACTCCTGTTACAGTCTTAAGAACTTACATAGATACTTTGTACAACCACTCCGATGACTTTGATGAAAAAACTAACAAAGAGTTTTTTGAGGTCATAAACAAAGAAGCAGCAAGACTGCAAAAAATGGTTAATGATATTCTTGATTTTTCAAGACTTGAGGCCGGTAATGTAAAAGTGGTTAAAGAGTTGACCAACATTATTCCGCTTATTGAGGGCGAAATAAAATCAATGCAGGTGCTTGCGGAAGAAAAGAATATAACCTTCTCTTTGATAAAAGAACCTAATCTTCCGGAAATTCCGATTAACGCAGACAGTATAGAAAGAGCGTTAAATAATCTTATTTCAAACGCAATTAAATACTCTCCGGAAAACGGAAGAATCAAAGTCCGCGCCGAAATAGCACGTGACCCTGATTTTATAGAGGTTTCTGTTGAAGATCAAGGCTGCGGAATTCCGGAAGAACATCAGAAAAAAATATTTGAACGATTCTACCGTGTTGAAAATGATACCCATACTGTAAAAGGTACAGGGCTTGGTTTGCACCTTGTTAAAATAACAATAGAAAAACATCATCACGGTCAGGTTTTTGTAAAAAGCAAGCCGGGTGAAGGTTCAACCTTTGGTTTCCGTCTGCCGGTTAATCCTGTTGAAGATAAGGATGAACCGGACACTTCCGTAAAATAAAGTCTGTTGAAATTGTAACAAAAAAGCGGGTTTGCCCCGCTTTTTGTTGTTTAAAACATTGTATTTTCCGCTTTTCTTAAGGTAATTCCCCGTTTGGATTCCCGTATAAATTGGACGAATTTTTTAACGTACTCGTCTTGCGGAACCTCCTGTTCAATTACATCACAGGCTTTTGAGATAAGATATTTTTCCGATTTTAAAATCTTCAATGCCTCTTTCAAGTGGTCTCGTACTTCAGACGGGATGCCTCTTCTTTTTAATCCGATAGCATTAATTCCGTGGGGAATCGGGGGACGCCCCTCTCCTTTAACATATGGCAGGCAATCCATTCTTGCTGCTGAAAATCCGCTTATTATACACATTTCACCGATTCTTAAATTCTGGTGAAATACGCTCATTCCGCCCAAAAAAGCGCCGAAACCGACATGGCAGTGTCCGCCTATTGTAGCAAGGTTTGCCATGATAACCTCGTCTTCTAAAACGCAGTTGTGAGCAACGTGAGATGACGTCATAAGCATGCATTTGTTGCCGACAATTGTTGCTTTTCCCTCGCCTGAGGCGCGGTTTACTGTAGCATATTCTTTTATAATACAGTTTTTACCTATAATTGATTTTGTCGGTTCATTTTTGTAACCCAAATCCTGCGGTGCCGTACCTATACTTGCAAAAGGAGAAATAACAGTCCCCTCTCCTATTTCACAGTGTTCAAGATAAGCATTAGGCATGATGATTACGTTATCACCAATTTTTACGTTTTTACCTATAACAGCATTTGCACCAATTGTCACATTGCTGCCTATTTGAGTGTCATCAGATATTATTGCTCTGTTATCAATCATTTTGGCTCCATTCTAAATTTTACGGATAACTCCGGTTTATAAAAATATTACATTACAGAAAAAATCATATCGGCAGACATAGCAAGATGTCCGTCAACACTGGCTTTGCCCTGTGCTTTGATTATCGGGCCTTTGACTTTTAAAAGTTCAACTTCCATATCCAGCCTGTCTCCGGGACGGACTATTCTTTTGAACCTGCAATTGTCTATACCCGCATAAACTACGAGTTTGCCTTTGTATTCCGGCATGGTCATCAAGATGCCTGCGCCTAACTGTGCAAGTGCTTCTGTCTGCAAAACCCCGGGCATAATCGGATTTCCCGGAAAATGTCCCTGAAAGAAAGGCTCATTGAAGGTCAAATTTTTATAACCTTTGGAATACTTTCCGGGAACGCATTCAGTGATTCTGTCAACAAGCAAAAAAGGATATCTGTGAGGAATCATATCCATAATCTGCATTACATCAAACTGCAATTTTTCCTCGTTTGTATTTTGTTCTGTCATCTATAACTCCTTTTTAATTTATACTTCTTTTTGTATTTTGTCTTTGAGTATTTTTGCCGCTTTGACATGCACTGCGTGACCGGCTTCTTTAACAATAACCTCTGCTTTTAAATCCATAGGGTTGAAACCTGTTAAGTAAAAATCTCCGATTAAATCAAGGATTTTGTGTTTTACAGGTTCAAAAGCGCTTTTCAGTTCTGTTGTATAGCCGTCTTCTGTCATTCCGACAGTGTTTTCTATGCTTACACCTCTTGCATAACCTGCTGCCTGCAGCATCTCAAGCTCTTTTAAATAACCGAAGGTTCTTGCCTCGATAATTTCGTTTAATTTATCTTTTTCCATTGACACCCATCTGTGGTTAAGCTCCGGATGATTAAAGTTTACTGCATAAGTAACTTTAAACTCGTCTGACGGTACAACAATCAAATGAGTCTTTCCGTTAAAGTAAGAAACAGGTTCTGTTAAAATATAACTTTCTTTAGCTTTGTTGCCGGCTTCTTTAAAAATATCAACCCATTCTTTTGAACCGCCGCCTAAGATAGGCATTTCAAAATGGGTTAAATAAACATCAATTGCTTCAATATGACAGATTGCACATGCCGCCATAAAGTGCTCTATGAGCATAACTTTTATATCCTGATTGCCGATAACTGTGCAGTGCTCTGTAGAAACAACGTTGTTAACATCAGCCTCAATTACCTTGTCGCCAAGGTGGAATCTTATGCCTTTTTTATCGGAAGGCACAAGTTTTGCCGTTGAATCAATGCCTGTCATCAAGCCTTTTGAAGAGACTGTTGTTTCTTTAGCAATTGTATTAACAGATTGTGTCATAATCATTATTCTTCCCCTTGTTCAATTGAGTCCAGCAAATGTTCGTATTTTTTGAACTTTGCAACAGCTTCTTCAGCCGATTTAAGCATTTTTAACTGCTTGATAAAGTCTTTTCTCGGAACAGCCGGAGCACCTATTATGATAGATTTATCAGGGAAGGATTTTGTAACCCCTGCCTGAGCCATGATGATGGAATCAGAACCGATACTTAAGTGGTCGGCAAGCCCTGCCTGACCTGCAATAACAACACGGTCTCCGATTTTGCAGCTGCCTGCAAGCCCTACTTGTGAAACTATCATACAAGCCCCGCCTATCTTGCAATTGTGACCGATTTGCACGAGATTGTCTATTTTTGTTTGAGGTCCTATCATTGTATTTTCAATTGTACCGCGGTCAATGCAGGTATTTGCGCCGATTTCTACGTCATCAGCTATAACAACTCCGCCGATAGACGGGATTTTATAAACTTTTTGTTTTGTATTAGCTTCTTTAACAGAACCTTCTTTTCTTGCCTGTTCAATAACATCAGGGTTCTCTGTTACAAAGCTGAATCCGTCTGCACCGATACTTACTCCGTGCTGGAGAATAACTCTGTTGCCTATGTGAGAGTTATCGCCTATATTTACACCCGGATGGAACAGACAATTTTCACCAACTGTACAGTTTTTGCCTATGTATATGTTGGCAAGAAGTTTTGTATTGTTACCTATAACTGCGTTTCTTGAAATTACAACATTAGGCCCTATAGAAACATTTTCCCCTATTTTTGCCTCGGGATGAATAACTGCTGACGGATGAATGCCAAGCGGTGCATCAGGAGCATCGTAAAACAGGTGGAGAAGTTTCATCATCGCCAGTCTGGGACGTTCAACCTCGATAGTTGAGATGTGGTCAAAATTCACACCAAGAGGAACCAGCGCAACTTTGGCTTTTGTTTTCATGAGGTTTTCTATTTCTTCTTCTGACAAAGCAAGTGCCAGCGATTCTTCATCAGCAAGCAATGGAGGCAATAGTTTGTTTATGCTTGCATCATTTATTTGGGTAAGAATACCGCCTACGATTTCTGATAATTCCTCTATTCTGTAACTTTTCATCTCTCTCCCTCTTTCGGTTTTACTGATATTACTTTATTTTAATACTATCAAGACAAAATTACAAAATATTTCATATAGTCAACTGACCGCGATAACTTATTGAACTGGTGCATAAAACAAGTTCAACCATCATATTATAACCCGGGCACCAGCAACAAGTACATGGGGTCACCTCCGTAAACTTACAGACTCTGCGCCACTCGCACTACGTGTATTATTTCTTCAAGTGAAGTCTCATTCAGACATGTTATATATATTTAATATTAAATATTTGTAAAGTTTTTGTTACATTCAAAAAGTATATACGCAATTTTTTGAGAGTATATACTTTTATATATATAGAGGATATAACAAGAGGAGAATCGAAAATGTCAATCAATCCGGCAGGAAATGCAAATAATAACAGAGGCGGCAACGGACAATTCAGACCCCTCTTGAGAAAAGCTCAACAAGAAAACAGACTTCAGGCAAATCTTGCTATTCTTGATAAAAAAGATATTAGAATGAGATTCAAAAATTCAAGAGACCCGCTTTATATAGCTTTTGATTATATTGATAAAAGACCGGTACAGGAACTTGCGGTTGCTTTTGTCAAGGACACACTTTTTGACGTAGCAAACTTCGTATCAGGCGGCGCATTAGCCTAATACATTAATAACAACAAACTAAAAAAGGTAAACTAATACCAGTTTACCTTTTCCTTTTGCTTATTATTCAGAGAACCATTAATTGGATGAAGCGTTCAATGTTTTTATTATGCTGTCTGAGATATCAACAGCTCCGTAGAGTGTGTTATTGCTTGTTAAAATCAAAGCATAAACACCTTTTTTGCCTTCTGCCTCGATTGCTTTTCTTACATCATTTTCTATAGATTGCAAAGCAGAAATTTTATCTTTTTGGAGTTTATCCATTTTTACTTTAAGTTCTTTAGCGTATTTATCTTCGAGTTTTTTTCTTTCTTCGTCAGTTGTTGCAGCTACAACTTTTTTTTGAGCTTCTACAATAAATACTCTCACATCAGCATCTCTTTGCTGGAAGGTTTTGTTAACTACTTCTGTTTTTTTATAACCTTTTAGTACTTTATCGATATCAACTGATGCGTATTTGTCCGCTGCAAATACAGGTGAGCTGATAGCCAGTAAAGCAAGTAAAGTAAGTAATTTTTTCATTAAACTCTCTCTTTTCTATTTAACTAAACTATATTTATAACTTTTTATTAGATTAACATATTATGATGATTTAGTAAACATCTGTGACCACTTTACCTTGATAACTTAAATATGTTATGAACCGGCAATGTTTTATGCTACAATCTTTTTTGCAGGATTCTGTACAAAAACAGGGGTTAAAAAATGAGCAACAAGCTTTCGGTAGCAATCATATGGCACATGCACCAGCCTATATACAAATCTGATCGTAACGGCATTTATCTTATGCCCTGGGTAAGGCTGCATGCTATTAAAGATTACCTTGATATGCTTTTAATTATGGACAAATTCCCCGGTTTAAAGCTTAATTTTAATCTGGTTCCAATGCTTCTTGCGTCAATTTATGACTACGGGTTTAACGAAAGCCATGATATATACTCAAAACTAACGGTAACTCCCGTAGAAGAACTGTCGGATGACGAAAAAGAATTTATTTTAAACCACTTTTTTGATGCAAATTACCCTAACATGGTTTTGCCTAATGAGGAGTATAAAAAACTCTACGACAAACGTTTCAATGCAAGGCAGCCTGATATAAACGACTTTTCCAATCAGGATTATTCTGACATTATGGCATGGTTTAATCTTATCTGGTTTGACCCGATGTATCGCGATAACGAAGAAATAAACGCCCTGTTTAACAAGAAAAACGGTGAATTTACTCTTGAGGACAGAATCCGCATTATTGAATTGCAGCGCGAAATTATAAGACAAATCATACCGGCTTATAAAAAATATCAGGAGGACGGGAAAATTGAAATTTCCACAAGCCCCTACTATCACCCGATTTTGCCTGTGTTGCTTGATATAAATGATGTAAAAACAACAAACCCTAATGCAGATATTGTTGAACTTCACTCTGATATGACAGAAGATGCTAAATACAATGTAAAATATGCACTGGACAGGTTTGAAGAAATATTCGGCAGACGGCCTTGCGGTATGTGGCCGTCAGAACAGTGCATAAGCGAAAAAACTCTTCAACTGTTTATGGAGGCGGGTGTTAAATGGACTATTTCTGATGAGGGGGTGCTTGAACAAACTCTGAAAAAAGAGTTTGTCAGAGATTTCAGGGGCTATTTAGAAGACCCGTATGACCTTTCTCTGGTTTATAAATACAAAAATAACGGCAAATGTATAAATATATTGTTCAGAGACGCTGTTATACCTAATTTAATAGGATTTGAATACCCTCACCATGACCCTGTAAAAGCAGCCAATGACCTTTATGACAGGATTAAAACCACCCAGAAAAAGCTGCAAACCTCTCCAAACCCAAAACATCTTCTAACTATTGCAATGGATGGGGAAAACTGCTGGGAAAGCTACGCTAATGACGGGCACGAGTTTTTAGAAACTCTATACGGACTTTTGCTGAACGACACCGATATCGAAGTCGTTAAAGTCAGTGATTATATTGATGAGATAAACGAGCTTGATAAAGAAGAGACGGCTTTTGTCTTAGACCATGTGCATGCCGGTTCGTGGATAAACAGAGATTTTATGCTATGGATTGGCGAACCCACAAAAAACCTTGCATGGAGCTATATGGACAAAGCCCGCTGTGATCTTAAAGAGTACGAAGCAGCGCATCCTGATTCAGAAGAAGTAAAAAAAGCAAAAAGCGAATTATATATAACCCAGAGCAGCGATTGGTACTGGTGGTACGGAGAGCCCAATGACTCGGGGCAGGACGATATTTTTGACCACATGTTTCGCGAACATTTGAAAAATATTTATAAATATATTAAAAAGCCTGTTCCGTCCTATCTTGATTCACCGCTTTCCAATTATACGGAAACCCACTCAAGATACCCTAAAACAGCTTTTGAAAACTTTGTTTTAAACGGCAAAGACCCGCTCGAAAAATGGGAAGCCGGAGGCTGTATTGAAATACCTGCAACCCCGACAATGCAGGAGAGAAGATTTTTTAACAAAATTTATTTCGGATATGATTATGACAATTTGTACCTGAGATTTGATATAAACAGTTACATTTTAGACAAAGATAAAGGTTTTAAAGATTTTAACCAGATATATATTTATTTTAAAAACAAACCGGAATCCCATTTCTTTGCCTCTCCGATAAGGACGATAAACAAAACCGAAACCATCATTCCTATCTTAAGAGAGCCTTATAACAGCGAGGTTAAGCTTACACTGTTCAAAAATTTCTATTTTAATGCACAGCTTTCTCACTCAACCCGTGATAATCTGTGGGTTATCCAGTTGAAAAACGGTATAGAACATGTGTTTGAAGATTTTCTTGAAATGAGGATTCCTTTTAAAGATTTAAGAGTGGAAGAAGGCGATATGGTCGAATTTTTCATCATTCAGGGGCCGCTTGGCATTGTTGATGATTTTTATCCCCAGAACTCGCTTTTACCTGTAATAAGACCCCAAAAACATAAAGATTAAGGAGTAGTGTATGAAAACAAAAAAATTAGTTTTATCATTTTTAGGTTTGCTTTTGACCGCAAATGCAGTATGGGCCGCTTTAAATTACGAGGATATTAACTATATCTTTACAACAGTCAACGCTAAACCGGGCAAATTCGAATGCAAAGACAACAGCGTTAACACCTGTTTTGTACAGATGGATAAAGTAGGCAGCGGTTCTTACGGCGGATGTTACCAGACAAAAGAAGAGATTGCCCAGAGAATACTTGACGGAAAATGCACATATACTCCCGATACAGCAGAGTCATATGCCTGCAAAGTTGATGCTGTTAACAAATGCTACATAAAATTCGGCAAGGCGTATTATACAAACTGTGAAATCGGAGAAAGAAGCTGGAACTCTAACTTTGATACACAGGCACGACAATACATTGAAACACATGAGTGTGAAAAATTGTAATCAAAAATCATGATAGATTAAACAAAAAATGTTCCTGTTTATTTACGGGAGCATTTTTTATATTTCAAAATGTTAACTTTTTTTATTTTTGCGCAATTTTTACAGACAAAATGTTTTTATACAATTAGGGAAGATTATAACTTAATTTGGGGAAAAGGTAAAATGGCATTCAAAGCAATGGCATCAGATCCGATACTGCAAAGACAAATGCAGGCATATTATACATCTACACAGCTTTCGCGCGGTGCTATGGAATCTGTGGAAGATTATAATAAGCGAATAGAGCAGTACAAAGCAGAACTTCAAGAAAAACTTAAAGCTGAAAATACAGAACTGCTTAAAAATAAAATAGCCGGAATATCACCCAGTATCAACTCAGATATGGATGATTTGAAAAATGCGAATTCGCAAATTAATTCGCTAAAATTCTGGCAGTTTGCGCTTGACCGTTACGATACATCGTTAGACGGCGAGATTGCAAGACTGAAAAAGCAGCAGAATCTCATCCAGCAAAAGATTGAAGAACTGAAAAAAGGCAAACAAGACGGCTCTCGTCTTAACCTTCGCGAGCAAAATGCATTTGACTTTCCGTCTGCTGAAACAAAAGCACAGGGAATGTTTGATAACGATGTAATGGCTACGGGAAAACGTAATATTTTAAGCTAATATTTCATATAGAGCTTTGGTGCACTCGACACAGTGGTACAAGCGCAGTCTTACTCGGACACAATTGTTCCAAACAAATCATAGTCATTACAGCCGGTGATTTTTACGGTTTCAATATCACCGGGGACTAATAAATCTCCGGTTTTAATATATACAAGCCCGTCAACTTCAGGAGCATCTCTGTAAGAACGGGCTGTTACCGTGCCGTCGTCGGTTAAGGACTCTATTATACAGGGTATTTGTTTGTTAATAAAACCTGTGTTTACCTCAAGAGAAATCTCTTTTTGCAGACGCATAAGCTTATTTTTACGCTGTTTTTTGATTTTTGACGGTACCTGCTCCGGCAAGGTGTAAGCGTATGTGCCCTTTTCTTTTGAAAATTCAAATGCGCCCATTTTATCAAATTTTGTGTTTTTTACAAACTCATACAAATGGTCAAACATCTCCTGTGTTTCGCCGGGATAACCTACTATAAAAGTTGTCCTTATGGCTACGCCGTTTATTTTATTCCTCAGTTTTTCTATAAATTGGGCATAATCCATAACCGGCCGTCTCATTGCTTTGAGCATCCGAGGGTGTGAGTGCTGCAGCGGAATATCAACATATTTAACAACTTTGTCGCATACGGCAAATGTTTCAATAAGCTCATCATCAAACATTGACGGATATGTATACATTACCCTTATCCAGTTGATTTCTTCAATTTTGTTTAATTCAACTAACAGTTTTGCCAGTGAAGGTTTTTGATAAATATCTATTCCGTATGCAGTAGTGTCTTGCGCTATCAACACTATCTCGGAAACACCTTTTTGTCCGAGTTCTTTGACCTCTTTAACAATGTTTTCTATAGGTCTTGAACGGTAAGGCCCGCGAAGTTTCGGGATAACACAATAACCGCACTGATAATTGCACCCCTCTGCAATTTTTACGTATGAACTTGCGCCCATTGTAATTTGCTGACGCTGTACATCTTCCGGGTATGTATAGACCGGTTTGTCTGATACAGAAGAAAAATAGCCGCTATTTTGTGCGGTTGCGTTTACTGCATCAAGGATTTTTACTATATCAGAGGTTCCAATCATCGCTGCAGTTTCCGGAACAGCCTGTTTTAATTCTTCTTTGTATTTTTGGGGAAGACAGCCGGTTATAATTATTTTCTTGCCTTTTGAAGCAGTTTCTATTATTGATTGGACAGACTCCCGCTCTGCATCGTGAATAAACGAACAGGTGTTTATTATTACTACATCTGCTTCGTCATCGTTAAGAGTTATGTCATAACCGTTTTTAGCCAGCAGACCCAGCATCAGTTCGGAATCTACAAGATTTTTGGCACAGCCGTGATTTATCAATCCAATTTTATGTTTATTCATAGTTTTATTCTACATTAAAGACAATCAGAGTAAAAACATAACAACAAATGCTCCGAAAATTAACGCCGGCCCGTAGGGAATCACAGTGAGTGCCGAACCTTTTTTTATTGAAGCAAGTAATTGTCTGCAGCAGTAGAAACCTATACTTGCGAGTAAAAGAAATGAAAACCACTGAAATATTTCAGAATCAAATACATTTAAAATCTCTCCGGTCAAAAAGAGTACTATCATTACAATAAAAAGCAAAATTCCGTAAAACAGCTTGTAGTCTTTGTTTTTAAACCATTTGTACATAAATACGGGGATAGATAACCCGCCCCAGACAAAAATACTCAAAATAAGTATTACAATAGCGTTTGAAATCCCGAAAAATGCGCCTAATGCCCCGAGGATGTATGCATCGCCCTCACCAAAACAGTCGCGCTTTGTAATAAATTTTGCTATGGCGGCTATACCTGCAAGCAAGCCAAAACCGCATATTAACCCGAGTACGGAAAAAATAAAGGACTGGTAAATTACAACCTTATGCCCGTACACCCAGAACATAAGTTTTGTATTGTTGACTCCTGCTATATTGAACAAATTGTAAACAAGCCCCAACCCCATCAGTATATATGCATGAATATCAAGTATAACTTTTTCTTTAATGTCGGTTACTGTCATTACAATGCATAAAGAAGCTGCGCTGAGAAGGAAGAAAAGGTTAAGGTTAATTGTTGCATATGAATATTTGTAATAAATTGCCGCAAAAATAACACCTGTTACAAATTCTACTATCGGGTATTGAGGACTGATTTTAGCACTGCAATAGCGGCATTTGCCTCTTAAAATCAGGTACGAAAGCAGCGGTATATTATCATACCAGGCAAGTTTATGATTGCAGCTTGTACAATGGGAAGGAGGAAGAACTATTGATTCTCCGCTCAACCCCCGCAGCACTACTACATTTAAAAAACTGCCTGTACATAAACCAATAATGAAAGCGTATAAAACCCAGAACCACTCCATATTAAAATCCTATATTCAAATTACGCGCGTTTTCGTTTACTAATCATTCTGTAAAGTTTGCTTAAAGCTTTTTTAAGTTTTCTTGAAACCTGCATCTGAGTCAGACCTGTTTTTTCAGCAATTTGTTTCTGGCTAAGATCTTGAAAATAAGTCATATCAACAATTTCTTTTAAATCAGGGTCTATCTTTTTCAAACATTGCGCAAGCATAAGCCTGTCTTCCTTAATAGCCTGCATCTCATCATAGCTTATATCCGCAATTCGTTCTCCCCAGTTTGAATAATCGTCTTCGCAATTAAGATTAAGCTGATCCAGTGACAATATAGTTGTTCTTCTGTCAGTGCCCATAAATTGTTGGATATCGGTAATATTTACATCCATCTTTTTGGCAATTTCAAACTCATCCGGCTCTTCACCCAGCTGGTCTATCATTTCAACAGTGATTTTGTTAACACGGTAACAAAGTTCTTGTATAGCACGCGACGGACGCATTACAGAAACTTTATCCCTTATATAATGTCTTATTTCACCTGTTATTAGATAAGTTGCATATGATTTAAAATTTTTACTGATATTAGGGTCATAAGAGCGCACAGCCTTAATTAACCCTATAGTACCTATCTGTATAATATCTTCAATAGGGTCTGTACTTCTTCTGGCAAGACTTCTTGCAACTCTTTTGGCAAGAGGAAGACATGTCATTGTTATTAAATTTTGCAATTGTTCTTTTTCTTGAGGGCTTTCTATCTGTAAATATTCATTAAGCCATTCGTCAACTTGTTCGAAATCTATTATATCCAACAAACGACCTGCCTCTCTAATTTGTAATTTATTATACCATTTTAATAAAAAATTTGCTAAAATAAACTCATGACAATAAATGAGATTTCTGAATTAAAAAAGCAAATAATACTTTACGGTAAAAAACTCGGCGAAAAAAACATGTCTCCGGCAACTTCTGGCAATATCAGCGTCAGGTGTGGAGAAAATATATTGATAACAGGGTCAGGTACCTGTCTTGCCGACTTAACAGAGGATGAAATTGTTCTTATTGATAAAAATGCAAATCTGTCGGAGGGAAAAATTAACCCGTCTTCGGAAAAAAATCTGCATACCGCTATTTATGCAATTCGACCGGATATAAATGCAATAATACACTGTCATTCGCCATATGCCTCCGCATTTGCCGTATGCAGAATACCTCTTTCAAAACCAATAATTTCAGAAAACGTATTTTACTTTGGAGAAATTCCTGTTGCGCCTTATGCACTTCCGGGTTCGGAAAAACTTGTAGAAAACAGTGCTAAATTTTTTGCAAAACACAATGCTGTTTTGCTGGCTAACCACGGTATAATACTCGGGGCCCAAAATTTAAAAAGCACATATTATCTTATGGAAACAGCCGAAACCTATGCACAAATCTATCTTAATTCTATGCTTTTAGGCGGAGCAAAAGAGTTAAATAAAAAAGAAATAGAAGAAATACATGCGCTGCGCTTGGCGGCAAAATAAGTATGAATATTACAGGCGGTTATTTAAAATCCAGAAAAATAGATTACATTAATACTGCAAATGTGCGTCCGACACTTTCACAAATAAGAGAAAGCGTTTTTAGTACATTATATTCACTTATAAATTTTGAGGATAAATCTTTTCTTGATGCATTTGCCGGCTCCGGTATTATGGGATTTGAGGCTGTTTCCAGAGGATTTAACAGCGTTTCTTTTATTGAAAAAGACAAAAAAACTTTTTATCAGATTAAAAACAATGCACAAAACCTTAAAATAAATGCTGATTTTTATTTTGGAGATGCAATAAAAATACTGGATAAAACAGAATCAACTTTTGATGTTATTTATATTGATCCGCCATATCAAAGCGGATTATACGACAGTGTTATTTCTGTAATTACCCGTAAAAAAATACTAAACCCCAACGGTGTACTCGTTTTGGAAGCGCCTGTTGATTTAAAAATAAATTCTGACAGCCTGATATTAATAAAAACTAAAAAATACGCTGACAAACAGTTAACTTACTTAACTTCACAGAACTGATAAAT
>CALUQS010000021.1 GCA_944322975.1 Candidatus Gastranaerophilales bacterium | reverse complement strand
TTTTTGCGCCCGCAGGGTAAGCAAAAAATAACGAGGTTATAATTATTATCGATATTATCAGCTTTTGCATTTTTTGATTATAGCATATTTTAGCTAATCAATTTCTAAAATAAAGCAAGCGGACTCATTTGTGAGTCCGCTTGCTGATGAAGGAAGGAGTGTTTAATTATGATAAAAAAATATATATATTGTTTGTAATAGGGTATAGTTATCCCCTGTTTTTTGTAAATTGTGCTTACAACTTTTTGCAAACAGTTTACATTTATAGTTATAACATATTTTTTGTACCCATTTGGGTACACTTTTTTAGCGTTTTTCTATTGACAAAATGCAAAACAGTCTTAACTAGCCGGATAGAGCAATATTGCTAAATTCACTAAAAAGGTAATGAAATAATCTGGCTTTAAGGTTTAAAATTAAGCAGTACCTTGCATTTTAAGTCTTATAGAAAACTTTACGATTCCCCGGACTTTCTAATGCAAAAGTAAATATATAGGTGAACTTTTTCTATAACATCTGTAAAAAAGATGCGGGGAACAGTTGACTGTAGATAGTAAAGGAGTAAAAAAGATGGCAGATATGGTAAAAAGATTTTGCAATACCTTTTTAACAGAAGGTATATTTCTGCTTGTAATCGGGGCGTTGCTTATGCTGCTGCCAATGGTTACAACATTTGCAATGAGTATGCTTATCAGCGTGGCTCTTGTTGTTGCCGGTGTGTATAAGTTTATTAACACCATAATCAGACGCGACGAAATAGAAAAACCCTGGCTCAGTCTGTTGATTTCCATACTTATGGTGGTTTCAGGTGCTTACCTTGTAATGCAGCCTGTATACAACTTATTCCTGATTACAATGGCGATAGGCGTATACTTTTTGCTTGAAGGTGTTAACTCAATGTTCAGCGCTTTTCAAACACGCGGTATCTTTAAATACTGGTGGGTAGGGCTGCTTGTCGGGCTTGCACAATTCGGGCTTGCCTTTTTAATAGCCTTCGGCTTGCCGGGAACAGCACTTTATACCGTCGGTTTGTTAGTCAGTGTCAGCCTTATGTTATCGGGTATCGGAGTTATCTCTGTATATACAGGCGCCGGATGTCCGAGAATAGCAGACGCTTAAAACAAAACAGCCAGAACTTTTACGGCGGAACCCGCTTTTGTGAACAATTCACGTTCTGCCGTGGATCCGGAGTTTTTATAAAAAAGCTCCGGATTCTCCGTTAAAAATGTCTGAGTGAAACCTTGCTTGTACCCCGGGGTATTCTGATAAATTATCGGAGTAAGTTGACTATATAAAATTATAACCTGCGTTAATAAGCATTTCTCTGACTTTTTTTGTAGGGAAACCTATGACATTTTCTAAATCCCCGTCAATATTTTTTATAAACTCGCTGCCCATTTCCTGTATTCCGTATGCACCGGCTTTATCCAGCGGTTTTTTGTCTTTGACATAACTTTTTATCAAATCTTCAGAAAGATTTTGGAAAGTGACATAAGTTTTTACAACCTCTGTCTGAGATTTTTTTGTATCAGAATCCAATACGGTAACAGCACTTACAACAAAATGAGTTTTGCCGCTTAATTCTTTTAACATTCTTACAGCGTCAGCATCATCTTTCGGCTTGCCGTATATTTTTCCGTCTAATACAACCATGGTGTCTGCGCTTATAATAAAACAGTTTTTATCAATGCAAATGCCCGTCCCTGATTTTTGGTGTGTATTCAGGACGGACAATGCTTTTTGAAGAGAAAGAGATTTGATGATGTTGTCTGTGTAGTCGGATGAATTTATTTTTTCATCAAATTCGGGAGATACAACATCATAATTTGAGACAATTTTTTTTATAAGAGATTTTCTTCTGGGAGATTGCGAAGCCAGTATAATATTCTTATTTTCCATAGCGCAATTTTAGCACAATCAAGGCATATTTGGCTATTTTATCCGGATTATACGGTTGCAAATCTTGATGTTCTGTACTGTGCTGCTTTTGCGTTAAGCGCTGCACATACGCTGTTTAATTTGTTGTTTAACAACAGCATATTTCTTCTCATATCCGAAAAATCACCCATCGCATTGAGCATTTTTTCCGGTTCAACCATCTTTGCTATTGCCGGATTGTCAACTTTTTCATCCGCATATTTTTTTACTAACAACTGATCAATGTAATCTCTTGGTCCAACTGCCATAATTTTTTCTCCCTATAAAATTTAATCCCTTTAATATCCCTTACTTATATAAAGTATTTTATAGAGAAAAAATTGCCTTTTTAAATTTTGTTTTCTTAATATTTCTTAATACAAAAAATAAGTTTCAACTTATTCGGTTTATCCGGTATATCAGCCCAAATCGCTTATGCAATATTCACTGCAATGCTCTTTAACAGGCGGTTCAAAGCCGGCTATTGAATTTAAAAAGTGGGTTAGCAGTATACTTACATATTTTGGCGGCAGGTCAGATAAATCTATGACAAATTCGTTAATTCCGATTTTTTCAAGTTTCGGTACGTATTCGTATAGATGTAATATGTAATCTTTAAACATATGCATTCTGCAAAAACCGTCGACAACAAACGGCAGTACCTTTTTTAAAGACGGGTCTTTCAGCGCATAATTTCCGTTATGGCAGGGGGCTTTGCAAGAAAGCCTTGAAACTATTGCCGTGTCGTTATTTAAAGGGCACAAACCCAGTGACGGAACCCTTACATTGCCGGCTATAGTAAGTTTTTTGTTAGGTATAATATTTTTTATCTTTTTTATGCAGTTTTTTATGTTGGTAATCTGTTCAAAAGAACTGAAATCAATAGTATCAATAGGATGTAAATTGTTGAGACATTTGATTGACATACTGTTTAAAAGGTTTATTCCCTGACCTATTTCAACAGGAATACGGTGAAGCTCATCATCATTAATAAATGTCCAGAGATAGCCGATATTATTAATTATTATGGAGGAGGGAATAGGTTCGGTTAAACAAAGATTTTTTACATACTCATAAACCCTGTCAAAATCGCGTTCAATGAGTATTCGCGGGGTAGACAGCTGTAACTTTATGTTGTAGTTAAAACAGAATTTTTTTACTTTTGTAATGATTTGATGAAAACTGCTCTTTGCAAGGTCGCTTGTGCTTAAAATTTCACCGTATTCTATAGCATAAACAGGGTTAAAACCGGTTTTTGCAATGAATTTTTTTAAGTCCTCAAGCTGTGCAACGGAACTGAGCCTTAAATTTATCCTCGGCAGTTCTAATTTTGAATAGTCATAATCTTTTTTAAGCCTCGGCCGTTTGTTTTCCCATTCAAAGCGCTGGATGTTTCTTGAAAATTTAAAATTAGAACCTTCCGCACATATCATTTCGCCTGAAAAGTGGTTTGTTTGATAAATACTTTTTCTTACATGCTTAAACGGAAGATTTTGATTTTTAAACATTTTGGGCTTGGCCAGTATTTTTTCTACAAGTTCTATTCCGTCAAGTATGTCCTCAGATGTTGCAAATTTACCTTTTATAACAACAGAATCTATTGCCTTAAGTTTTTTTATATCTTCGGCGCACCACGGAAGATTATCAGAGTCTATGGCAAGAGAGATATTTTTATATTGCTTTATTTTTGCAATATTTTTCATATAAATTTCTTCTGTAATAATAACCTGATCCGCCTTGTGAAACATGTTAATAAAATCAATGCCTGCGAGATTGTGTATATCAAAATACGAGTCGGCAATAACTTTGTATGGCAGATTCTGAGTTTTTATCGCCTCAAGTATCGCATAGCTGTTGATAAATATTCCGTCGATTTTGGTGTGTTTTAAAAAAGTAATAAACTTTTTTATTTCTATTAAATCTTCTTCCGTGATATTGTGTTTGAAATTAACGTAAATCTTACAGTTATTTGAATGCGCCTGTTGAATAAATTCATTAATATATTCAAAATTATTGTTCAAAAATTTATGATGATATACATAAAAACTTCTGCATTTAACGTGCTCGATAAAATTTTTTATATCATCAGGTTTTTTAACCGGGGCTGTAACAATAATATCGCTCATGATTTTATTATATATTTATTCCCGATATAAGACTTGTATTGTTAATTAATATGAAGTTAGATTAAAAATCTTTTATGATAAAATAAAAATCGTCATACTGTTTTAGTAAAGTAAAGGAAGAATGATTTGACAGAGATAAGTTCTTATAAACTTGCGAGTGTAATAGCAAGAATCCTTGATGACAAACTCGCCAAAGATATAGCTATTCTAAATATAAGTAATGTATCTGTACTTGCAGATTATTTTGTAATTTGTTCTGCTGATACAAATACCCAGGTAAAAGCTCTTACAGGTTATATCAGGGATAGGATAAAACACCTTTTTGACAGAATTCCCTCAGGAGAAGAGAATGACCTTAAAAACAGGTGGAATTTGATTGATTACGGGGATGTAATTGTGCATATACTGCACAGAGAAGAAAGAGAGACCTACGCAATAGAAAAATTCTGGTCTCATGCACATAAAATTGCAAGACAAGACTGGGAAGCAGAATCAAAAGAATTTTCTGAATACGAAAACATATAAAAATATAATAAAAAGCTCCTTTGCATTCTTTGCTGAAGGAGCTGTAATTATTAATGTTCGTAGTTTTTTGTAAAAACCTCACATTTTCGGTAGAAGGGTATATGTATAGTCAATAGATTTATTTTATTGCGACCAGTCTTGAAGAAACTCCGATGTCGGAGTTAATCATCTTGGCGCTGGCTATTGCCATAGAACGTCTTTTTTTTGCGCCTCTTAGCAAAAATGCTACTCCGTCGCTTATGTTGCTTGTTGGTTTTTCAGATTTTTTTAACATAGTTTGTTCCCTGTTTGTTCTGTTAATTTCCGATTACATTTTAGTTATCGGCAAATTTTTTATTTTCTTTAGGATTTTGAATGTTATTGTTACATAACTTTACAAAACAGGCGGTATATTGCTAAATATCTGCTCTAAACTTGCTTATAGACAATTTATCTGCTTAAAACAAAGGTAACAGGTCCGTCGTTAACAAGCGCAACCTCCATCATTGCCGCGAACAAACCTGTTTTAACAGAAAGATTTTTTGTCTTTAGTTTTTCAACAAACTGTTCGTACATCTTTTTTGCGATATCTGGTTTTTCTGCATTATCAAAGCTCGGGCGTGTACCTTTTTTGCAATCTGCAGCCAGTGTGAACTGGGATACAACAAGTATTTCTCCGTCAATATCAGTCACTGACCTGTTCATTTTTCCGTTTTCATCTTCAAAAAATCTTAAAGAAGAAATTTTCTGCACAAACCAGTCTATTTTATCAGGGGTATCACCATTTTCAACACAGAATAACACCAGCATTCCGGTGTTAATTTTTGAATAAATTTCATTATCTATTGTTACAGAGGCGTTTTTTACTCTTTGAATAACAGCTTTCATTAATTTTCCAGTTCTTTTATTACATCATTAAGTATCTTCATTGTTTTATCCAGATTTGCTATACAGGATTGAAAATAAGCATTATATGCCGCTGCCAGATTCTTGATAACTTCCTCACTGTCTGCTGCCGGGTTCTCTCTGGTTAAATAAGCTACATCGCTGTATTCTTTGGCTGTCAGTATTTTTATTATCCTGTATTTTAGCATATAATCATTGACTATTCGTACATACACAGATACTATTTTATTTAACAAATTTTGGGCTTCTGAAGTATTTTCTTGGTTTTGACATATTAAAACAAGTTTCTCTGCTTGCTTTGCTGCCGGTGTAGCAATTTTTAATATTGTATTCATCACATCAATATCTTTTAAAAGATTTTTTTTGACCTTTTGTGTGTCAAAGCCCGAGAATTTTTTTATATTATAAAAATTTTTCATTGATTCTGTTTTATTATAATTTTCAGGCACATATTGTTTTATTGCATCTTCAAGCGGCATAATATCAAAGCCCTGTATCAGTGCACCGCCGGTTGAGGCATTAATCAGCAATAGACTTTCTTTTTCCTTATACCTTTGGGCAAAATCCTGTAAATAGTTGATAAAAAGCGAATAAACACTATCTGTCGGCAATAAATTGTTATTTTGTCCTTTAACAGTAACAAGATTTTGATTGAGGTTTCTCAAACGGGCATTTGCCGAGCGCACTTTTTTTTCTTCTGCCCAGTCCACAGAAGCGCAGTAAGCGTCTTTGAATTTATCAAAATCTTTTGCAATTATCTTGTAACTTTGCGTTTCTGTGTCAAAAATACAACTCAAATCTTCAAATTTTGAACCCTTAGAGTAACATTCACCGTCACTGTAAGCAAGATCTTGCCCTAATAGTATAATAGGACTGCATCCGAGATAATATGCGCAATACAAAGCATGATATGCAACTGTGCCTTTGGTTTCAAAATCAATAAACGGCAGTTCTGCTTTTTCTAAAAACCATCTGGCATCATCGTTTTCAAGAGATGATGTTATAAATTTTTCTTTAAACGGAATATCAAGATAAGCAGGTTCGCTAAACTGTTCACAGATAATTGCAATATCTTTTGAAAAAGGCAGATTGTAATGATGAGAGGTGTTAATTTTTTCAATAACATTTAAAAAATCAGGGGTAATACCGTTGTTATAAAGGGTAGAGAGCGCTGTTCCCACGCTAAAAATTACGGCTTTGTTTTGATATTTTTTCAAAAAGTCTATGTTTTTACTGAGTGACGGGCCTGCAGATGCTATTATCGCCGGAACATTTTTTAATGCATTTTTATATCCGGTTAGCTGTTTTAATTTGTATTTTTGCGCAAGTCTTTTTAATGTTGAATAAAAGAAGTCACGGGTATTATTTACCTGAAAAGTATAGTTGTGCTCAATGAGTATAATTTCCTGTCTTAATAGCCGGTTAAATTCATCAAAATCATTACCATGCCCTTTGTAATAATCAAGATAAGAAAAAGTTACATTAGATTTAAACCTGTATAATTTGTATAACAGCTGCTTTAACTCCTCAAAATTTGACGCAAAAAACAGTCTTTCGCTGTCAAAACTTTGAGACAAATCAACAGCAGAAAGAACAAAAGCCAGTGTTTGTATATCAGGTTCGTAGACAATAACTTTGCCTTTTAATGATTGAATAAATTCATCAGCCAGATACCCCAGCCCTATTCCGTATATTACATGTAATGTTCCGTAATCATTGTGTGCTGTAGACAAAGCAATATCTTTAGCTTCCTCAACAGCACCTGTTAAAGAGTGAACCGGTATGCCGTCAATCATAAGATTGTATTCACCGGCAAAATTTAATTCAAGTGACAGGTTTTTATCAAAATTTTGGACAGACTGCAGTTTTTCTGCCAGAGTTTTATTTTTTTTTGATATATATTTGCAATTATTCTGCAATGTATCTGTCATTTTGCCTCCGGTTGATTCTGATTTTTATTATAGCAAAATTTTTATATAGTCAATTGAGCAATGTTTAAGCGCGAAAAATCAGTAAAGATGTCTGAGGAAAACTTCGTTTGTCCCGGGGGGGCTGATATTCAACAAGTTATCGGGGGTCAGTTAACTATATGAAATGAACAAGGGAAACTTTATACACCTGATTGTTTAAGGTAACAAAACAAACCGGTGTTATAAATTCTTATACACACAAAGTTTTCTTAACATTTTCTTTGAAAATTTTTATTTTTATGTAAAGATTTTTATAAGATAGCATAAAGCTGTCTTTTTCAATTGTCACACAGTTTTAAACTCATTATTATTTGATAATAAAGTTTAAAAACCGTATCAAATACGGAATGACAGATTGTAAATTGTAGTAGAAATATAAATAAAAAGAAAAAAGGAAAAACAAAATGCCTAGACAAGTCCCATTAGAAAAAGTTAGAAATTTCGGGATTGCTGCACACATCGATGCCGGTAAAACAACTACAACTGAACGTATTTTGTTTTATACAGGTAAAACTCACAAAATCGGTGAAGTTCATGACGGTGCTGCTGTTACCGACTTTATGGATCAGGAAAGAGAACGTGGTATCACTATCCAATCAGCTGCTGTTACAGCTATGTGGAAAGGCCACCAGTTAAATATTATCGACACCCCCGGCCACGTTGACTTCACTATCGAAGTTGAACGTTCATTACGTGTATTAGACGGTGTAGTGGCAGTATTTTGCGCTGTAGGCGGTGTACAATCACAGTCAGAAACTGTTTGGAGACAGGCTAACAGATACGAAGTTCCGAGAATGGTATTTGTTAACAAAATGGACAGAACAGGTGCAAACTTCTACCGTGTAGTTGACCAGTTGAGAAACAGATTAAACGCTAATGCTCATCCTATCCAGCTGCCTATCGGTGCTGAAGATAAATTTACAGGTTTGATTGACCTTTTGACAATGAAAGCTGAAATTTATACAAACGACCTCGGTACAGATATCAGAGAAGAAGAAATTCCTGCTGATATGTTAGATAAAGCTAAAGAATACCATGCAGCTTTAGTGGAAGCTATTTCCGAGTTTGATGATGACTTGATGATGAAGTTTTTAGAAGGTGAAGAACCTACTGTTGACGAACTCAAAAAAGTACTGAGAAAAGCAACCTGCGAAAACAAAATTGTTCCTGTTTGCTGCGGTACAGCGTTTAAAAACAAAGGTGTTCAGCTGTTGTTAGACAACGTTGTTAACTATCTTCCTTCTCCTGTAGACGTTAAAGCTATCGAAGGCGAACTTGAAGACGGTACAAAAGTTGAAAGACATTCAACAGAAGATGAACCTTTCTCAGCACTTGCATTCAAAGTTATGACTGACCCATATGTAGGCCGTTTAACTTTCTTACGTATATATTCAGGTAAAATGACAGCAGGGTCTTATGTTCTTAATGCTACAAACGGCAAAAAAGAACGTATCTCAAGACTTGTACAAATGTACGCTGACCAGAGAAACGAAATTCAGGAAGTTTACGCCGGCGACATTTGCGCTGCAGTAGGTTTGAAAGACACTACAACAGGTGATACACTGTGCGATGAAAAAGCACCTATCATATTAGAAAGAATGTCAGTCCCTGAACCTGTAATTTCTGTAGCTATTGAACATAAAACAAAAGCTGACCAGGATAAAATGGGTATCGCTCTTCAAAAACTTGCTGAAGAAGATCCTTCTTTCCGTGTTAAATCTGACACAGAAACCGGTCAGACAATTATTTCCGGTATGGGTGAACTTCACCTCGATATCATTGTTGACCGTATGCTGAGAGAATTCAAAGTAGAAGCTAACATCGGTAAACCTCAGGTTGCATACCGTGAAACTATCAGAGGTACTGCTGATCAGGATTCTAAATTCATTCGTCAGTCAGGTGGTAAAGGTCAGTACGGACATGTTAAAGTTAAAATTTCACCTGCCGGTGAAAATGAAGGCTTTGTATTTGAAAACAAAATCGTCGGCGGTGCTATTCCTAGAGAATACATCGAACCTGCAAGAAAAGGTATGGAAGAAGCCCTTGAAGGCGGTATCTTAGCAGGATTCCCGATGATTGACGTTAAAGTTACACTTTACGATGGTTCTTATCACGAAGTTGACTCTTCTGAAATGGCATTTAAAATTGCCGGTTCTATGGCTATCAAAGAAGGTTGTAAGAAAGCTAAACCTTGCATCTTAGAACCTATGATGAAAGTAGAAATCGAAGTACCTGAAGAAAATACAGGTGATATCGTAGGTGATATCGCTTCCAGAAGAGGACGTATCGAAGGTATGGAAATCATCGAAGGTACAGGAATCCAAAAAATCAGAGC
>CALUQS010000020.1 GCA_944322975.1 Candidatus Gastranaerophilales bacterium | reverse complement strand
ATGTTCATTTCTTTTCTTTTGTGTTGCGCGGGCAAAAGAAAAGAAACGAACCAAAGAAAAGAAAACCGGCGCTATCAAAAGAGATTTTAAAATTCAGAAACGAAAATTTCCGTCCACTCACAAAATGCCACTATCGGTACGGTAAATTTTCATTCCTTCATTTAAAAATCTCTAATCGTATTCCATCAGGGCTCCGCCCCGAACCCCTGACGGCTTACAAAGTAAGCCGTGTATATCAGGAGAGTTAAATTGCACTCTACTGACTGTCCCCAAATTACGTAACATATACAGTCTGTGACATCATCATATTATTATATCGGTGTTGACTATTTGAAATTGTTAACAAATATTACGACGTCTGAAATCATGGAAACCATGATAGGACGCGGGTGTACATGATTGTTAAAAAAACGTTACTTTTAAAAACTGCTAAAAAGCTGTACAAATCACACTTTCAATGGTTTAATAAAATCAATAAATAAATTGTTGAGAAAAATTTTTGGGAGGAGATTTGGACGGATTTCCAAATCTAAAAAGCCGGGAATAACCGGCTTTTTTATTTTGTTTTTATTTGTTGTATTTTGTCAGGGTCAGGTGACCAATTATGCTTTGTAGTGCAATTTCTTTTCGTCCTCATTTGCATTTTGACCTGCTGCAGCCTGAGCTGATTCTTCTTGCGACGGGTCAAACAGTGCTTCTTCATCCTGAGCCTCAAAATCAGGCAGAGTGATATTGTTTTCGTATGCATAATCTTCAATAGCTGATGCGCCTTCTGCTATTACATCATCGGGAATACCCAGCTGTTGATACTGGAATTTTTTGTCGATTTCCGAGATTCTGTGACCTGATACGCCGTTTACTGATAAACTCATAATTTTTTCTCCTTTTTTGCTATAAAAATTTTTACCGTAAGTTTTTTTTCTTATATTATTTCTTTCGGCATTTTTTCCAAAAAGTTTATAGCTCTAAAGGATTATTTTTACAAAAAGTTACATTTGTATACAATTTATTTTCCAAAACGTCTGTTGCGTTTTTCAAATTCGATAATAGCCTTAGAAAACTCTTTTCTGTCAAATTCCGGCCAAAAAGCATTTGTTACATAAATTTCAGAATACGCAAGCTGCCACAGAAGGTAGTTGCTGATTCGTTTTTCGCCTCCGGTTCTGATTAAAAGATCGGGGTCAGGTATATCTTTTGTGTAAAGGTGTTTTGAGATAGTTTCCTCGGTGATGTTATCGCAGGTCAGCCCCTCTTTTATAATTGACTTAACAGCGTGGACTATTTCATCTCTTGCCCCGTAGTTAAAGGCAATATTGAGGTTAACCCCTGTATTATGCGCTGTTTTTGTTTCAGAATGACGAACGATTTCTATAAGATTTTTGTTAAGCTGTGAAATATCCCCGAGAAATTTTATTTTAACATTCTCTTTATGCATGTCATCAAGCTCATTTAAGAGGGTTTTAGCGAGCAAACCCATCAAAAATTCAACTTCTTCTTTTTTTCTGTTCCAATTTTCTGTAGAAAAAGCATAAACAGTCAGATATTTTATCCCGAATTCATCGCAAAGACGCATTGTGCTGCGTAAAGAATCTACCCCTTTTTGATGACCCATTGCAGAGGGCAGATGTTTTTCTTTTGCCCAGCGTCTGTTGCCGTCCATTATTACTGCAACGTGTTTTAGATTCGTATTTTTTACAATTTCTTTAATGTTTTGTTCAGCTGTAAGTTCCAAGATTAATTACCCTATAAATTTTTGTCTTGTAATATTATATGCTAAAAATGTTATTTTGCTTTTTTAATTTAACCACACAATTGTCCGCTCGGCACCGTAAAATTGTCGACAGCGTCAACGGATTTTTATGTTCCTTGCTATATCTCTATCCATCGCTTTTTTAGCAATTGCCTCGCGTTTGTCGTGGAGTTGTTTCCCTTTTGCAAGCGCAATTTCTACCTTTGCCCAGCCGTTTTCAAGATAAACATTCAAAGGTACTATTGTGTATTGTTCCTTTTTAACTTTGCCGAGCATTTTCAATATTTCTTTTTTGTTTAAAAGCAGTTTTCTTTTTCTTTCCGGGTCGGGATTGTATCTGTTGCCCTGTGCGTACGGGTTGATGTGGACATTATAAAGCCATACTTCGCCGTCTTCTATTTTAGCAAAGCTGTCTTTAAGGTTTATTGCCCCCTGTCGTATTGATTTTATCTCTGTCCCTGTCAGCACCATGCCTGCGTTGTATTTTTCCAGAATTAAAAAATCATGGAAGGCTTTTTTATTGTTTGCTACTATCTTTTTACCCATAAAACCAACCGCATTAACAGTACTTTTTAACAACTTTATCAAGCAACCCCACAAAAGTATCTTCGTAGTGTTTGCAATTTTCCTGTGATTTAGCTTCAAACCGCAGTGTAAACACGGGTTCTGTGTTGCTTTGTCTAATCATTGCAAAACCGTCTTCAAGAATTATTCTCATACCGTCGAGAGTGATAATGTCCTTTATCTTTGTTCCGAATAAATCAGGATTGTCGGCAACGGCTTTTTTCATGTCCTCGAGAACAGGTTTTTTAAAATCATTCGGGCAATGAAAACGTACTTCTTTTGATGTGCAAACACCGTCAAAGGGTTTTAGCAGGTCTTCGATTTTAAAGTCAGGGTTCTGTAATTTTTGTTTTGCAATAATTTCAATAATCCTGCACCCTGCATAAACAGCGTCATCAAAGCCGTAATACCTGTCTTTAAAGAAAGTATGACCTGACATTTCGCCGGCTAAAATTGCGTCAGTTTCTTTCATTTTTGATTTGATATACCCGTGTCCGGTTTTTGTCATAATGGCTTTGCCGCCCATTTGATTAATTGTGTCATACAACACCTGCGAGCATTTAACTTCTGACACAACAACAGGATGTTCGCCTCTTTTTGCAAGCGGTTCAATAATATCCTGAGCGTAAATCAAAAGCAGTTTGTCACCGGTCATAGAATTTCCTTTGGAATCAATAACCCCGATTCTGTCGGAATCCCCGTCAAAAGCAATACCTACATCGGCTTTTTCTTCTACAACTTTCTTTTTAATATCGTCGAGGGTCTTTTCATCACTGGGGTTGGGGTGGTGGTTAGGGAAAGTTCCGTCCGGTTCGCTGTAAAGTTCAACAACTTCGCAGCCTAAATCTCTGTAAAGTTGAGGCGCAACAACACCTGCCGTTGCGTTGCCGCAATCTGTTACAACTTTTATGCCCTTGCCTATTGATGCAAATTTGTTAACAATATTTTCGCTGTATTGTTCTATTATGTCGTATTTTCTAACTATACCGTGACGGTTAGAAGTATCTCTGATATTTACTTCTTCCATTGCAAAAGCTTTTACTTCTTTAATCTGGTCTTCTGTCAATGAAGCTTTGTTGACAGTCATTTTTAAACCGTTGTATTCACCGGGGTTGTGGCTTGCCGTAACAATCAAAGCACCGTTAACTTTGCCGACGCTGATGACCGTGTCGGGTATTGGCGCAAATTCAGAATAATACCCCAGCGGTGTCGGCACCATTCCTATGTTTAAAACACAGGCTCCTGTGGATGTTACGCCTTTTATTAAGGAATCTGTTAAAGATTGCGAATGTGTTCTTGCGTCTCTTGCAACGCTTACCCAGATGTCTTTTGCCGTAATTTTTTTGTCATCCTCAAGATGTTTGTTCAAACTTTCGACTACAAATCTTACATAGCCCCGTCCCGCAAAATAAAAGACTTGTTCTGTTACATCTTCGCCGTAAATGCCTCTTATATCATTTTTTCCAAATGCTCTAAAATCCAGTGTTTCTGTCATAATAGCCTCAATATTTATTTTTTTATATTATCTCACAAAAAGCTGTAAAAAGGAAATCAAAGAAAATGTCCGGATGGAATCCAGCTTGCACCCGCGGATATCAAGATAATTATTGCTTGTGTTAAACGGAATAATGTCAACAGCATTGACTAAATAAAAAAAATCATTAATCTGGAGGAGAAAAAGTTCGGTAAAGTCAAAAATCACTGTCCAAAGCGGACAACACCTGTTAAAAAATGTTCGCTGCAGGTTAAAAAGACTCCTCTAAATGGATGAAAATTAAGCAAAATCATACATTCAGAGTTAACTTATACCGTAATTGATAGTATAATCGAAAAAGAGGCAGGAAAAAACTATAGATGGATTTTCAAAAGATACTCGCAAACAAGCCATTACTGTATGGGATAATAGGGGGACTCGTAGTCGTTCTGGCACTGTTTTTAACAGTGGGCATTGTTGTGTCCTCAAATAATTCCGGCGGGCCTAAAGCTGTAAAAGAAAAGGTTATTGACCAGCCTCTTGACCTTTTAACAACCGATAACCTCGGTAAAGCTATAGAAATTCAGGCATTGCTTGCAAGAGAAGGTATCACCGCTGACAGACGCGCAGACGGGCAAAAATCAGTCCTGTATCTTAAAAAATATACAATGACACAAAGAGACCGCGCCCTTCTTGCAATAGTAAAAAGCGGTCTTGTTGACCAGAATATCGGGCTTGAGATTTTTGATAAAGGTGATTTTACCTCTACAAAAGAAGATAAAAGAATCCGTCTCACCCGTGCAATTAACGGTGAATTGTCACGTTTAATAAGAAAAATCCCGCCTATAGAAAACGCCTCTGTATTTGTTTCTATCCCCGAGCAGGTAATGTTTGAACAGGACCAAAAGCCGATAACGGCAACCGTTCAAATTGTTATGCCCAGCGGCGAGAAACTTGACAATATGAAGGTTAAAGCAATCAGAAACCTACTGTTGGGTTCTGTTAACGGTCTTGAGGCGGAAAATATTTCTATTACCGATACCAACGGCAATGTGTATGATTCTATAGCCTCAGCAGATGATGACATGCTTGCAAAACTTGAAGAAAATGACCAGTACATGCAGGCAAAAGTTAAAACCCAGCTTGATAAATTAATCGGCAAAGGAAACTATGCCGTCACGGTCAGCACATATTTAAGACAATCTCCCATGCAAAAAGACTCCATAGACTTTGACCCGACAAAGAAAACATCTTTAACCGAACAAACTTTTTCAGAAGGTCTGGGAGATCAAACAAGAGATTCCAATAAAGGCATCAGTGCGGTAAGCGTATACCTGCCAAACGGCTTGCCCGCGAACAATGCCGACTCTTCTCAAAACAGAAGTTATTCAAGAACCGCAAGAGAATCCCAGTTCGGGGTGCCTAAAATTCAAACAAGTGAACTTGTAAAACCCGGTACAATAGAAGATATCTCTATTGCCGTAACACTCGAAGAAAGTGCAATTCCTGCCAATATGACGCTTGAAGAATTAAAGGTTCTTGTTGCTAAAGCAGCGTCGCCCAAAGCAAAACCCGAGAATGTTGAAATCGCTTTCTCGGATTCCGTAGACCCGTTCCTTGCCGGAGATAAACCGGAATCACTGCCAAAACCCGATTCAACAGGCAACCCGTGGTGGATTGCTATTGCGTTGATTTTAATAGGGCTTGGAGTAGGACTTAAATTCCTTTCTGACAGGGTTAAAGCTGCCCAGCAAAAACAGAAAGAAGAAATTGAAATGCTGAGAGAAAAAACTCAAGACCAGGAAAAACAAATACGAGATGTAAATCTCAAAGCAGCTGAGCTTATCGAAAGACAAACCCAGCTGGCTCAGGGTATGCTTGAACAAAAACAGGCAAGACGAAACATACCCGAACTCAATTCAACTATAGCGGATATAGCAGCCGAACTCGAAGGACTCGAAAACGACGATGTGGCTGACCACGTAAAAAGCTGGATTGAAAAAGCGTAAGCCGGTGTGTAGCTTTGCAGGTCTTTCAGAAGTGAAAGACCGAAAAAGCGAAACATAACAATGGCGACGTAGGACTGCAGGACGAAAGTCCGAAGCCCACAGGAGCAAAAAGCGTAAGCCGGTGTGCAGCCCGAATGGACTTGACGGAGGTCAAGTCAGGGAGGGCGAAACAACAAAAGACCGCCGTTGCGGAGGTAATTTATTACCGGAGCGAACAAATCTAAGATTTGACAGGCGGGAAAAAGCGTAAGCCGGTGTGCAGCCCGAATGGACTTTCAGAAGTGAAAGACCGAAAAAACGAAATTCCGTAAATATCTATAACCAACAGGGGGAGAATAAATTGCCGATAGAAGGTTTTGATTATAAAGCATTAGCCAAAAATCTTGCAGAGCAGGTCGGCCCGGCGCTGCCTCCTGATATTGCCGAGCCTGACAGACAGTATATTATCAATATTGTCCACAACTTTTGTTATATGGCCGGTGAGGCGCTTGCAAATGATACAACAATAAATTTTAATGCAGAGCAGGCATGTATTGTTACACAGTTTATAGGCGAGTGGGCGTTTCACAAAGCTATAGATATTATAAGGAGCAATATCGACCCTCAATTCAGAGACGGCATATTACAAAAAGTTGCTTTCACTATATTCGAAATTGCTAAAACCGCTACAATCAAAAATATGCCTCAGGCTGATATGATTGCAGTTGTTGAGTTTCAGGTAAAAAAAGCTTATACGGAAGCTCTTGAAGATTTAAAAAAACGGGGCATTTTAAACGATGCACAGGTTGCAGAAGCCTTAAGCCACTCTAATATTGATGAAATGGCCCAGCAGGCTGCCCAGATGGAGGCTCAGCAGCAAGCACAGCAGCAGCAACAGCAAATGCCCGCGCCTGATTCTTCTCAGGCACCGGTTGCGGCAGCAAATAACGATTATGCAAATCAACTGAGCGATATAAAAATCCTTAAACTTGCTACTTTTGCAATTGTATTAAGACATCTGCCGCCTGACAAAAGACAGGGGCTTATTGACCGTTTTGACGAAAATGATGCGGCAATCCTCAGAGATTACGCAGCCATGGAGGATTTAGAAAACAAACTTGACCCTAATGTCGTTGCCAGAGGGTTAAAAGAGATAAAAAACTCCTTGCCTAAGTCTAAAAAAATCAATCCGGCAAGAGTTAATAAAAAATTATATAATATTGTAAAAAATTCGGATATTTCTAAAATATCTAATATTATAGCTAAAGAACGCGATGAAATAAGAGATTATATTGCAAATATCTCATCGGGTAATAAAAATTCACCGATAACACCGCGTATTGCTGATATAATATGCAGCCATCTTGAAGAAAAACTCACACGGCGTTAATAACATCTACAGGATAAATTAACGGATGATAATAAAAAAACACAACCAGAATAAAATTATAAAAACCCAAATATCCAAAACCCCTCCGGGTGATGTACCTAAAGAGCCGGAGACTGTAGTGCAGCAGGAAATTGCAGCAGAAGAACAAACTGCTGTTGAACAGACTGTTGAGCAGGAAAAAACAGAAAACAAGTCTGATATTTTTGCTGATTTTAATTTTGATGAAATAGAATTCAATCAAAGAGCCGAAAGACGCCGCGGAGACAGAAGACGCGGCTATCGCAGGATAGATGACAGAAATTTAATTTCCCGTGCACAGCAGGAGGCTATTGCAATAAAAGAACAAGCCACAAAAGAAGGCTATGAAAACGGGCTTATCGAGGCTCATGCCTCGGTAAAAAAGCTCAAAAGCGCGATTGCTGAATATTTTACCTATAAAGATGCGGTGTACCGCGAGATTTCAAAAGATATCCTTGATATCTCAATAAAAGTTGCGGAAAAGATAATAAAAAAAGAAGTCCAAAGCGACAAAACAGTGCTGGATGCAATTGTTAAAGACGCATTAAAAAGCCTTGCTAAAGACGAAAATAAAATTATACTTAAAGTAAATCCGACAGATGTTGAATACACAAAAGATATTGTGCCCGATATATTGTCCGGAGGTCAGTTTGAGGCTAAAATATATGTCACGGGCGATAAAGAGGTACAGGAAGGCTCTGCTATTATAGAAACCTCAAACGGCATAATTGACGCAAATATAAAAACACAGCTTGAACTAATAAAGGAGGCGTTTAAACAAATCTAATGGCAGGTGTGCAAAACACAAATACTATAACAGAATTATCACTGGCGATATTTGTAGTAGCGCTGATACTTATCCTGCTTATAGAAGTACCTACCTGGATTATCAACTTTTCAATTTCTTTGAACATAACACTCGGTATTGTTCTTTTGATGATATCGTTGTATATCCAAAAACCTCTCGAACTTGCTGCGTTTCCGTCAATTATTCTTATCGGAACAATGTTCAGGCTGGTGTTAGGTATTGCCTCAACAAGGCTTATCCTTGCAAAAGGCGAGGCGGGTGAAGTTATCCACGCTTTCGGAACCTTCGTAACCGGCGGTAATATGGTCGTCGGCGGTGTTATATTTATAATTATCACCATTGTTCAGTTTATGGTAATCACAAAAGGTGCGGAACGTATCGCGGAGGTTTCGGCAAGGTTTGCATTAGACGCCATGCCGGGCAAACAGATGACAATCGATGCCGACTTTAACGCGGGCTTGATTTCACCGGATGAAGCGGTAAAAAGACGTGAAGATTTACAAAGAGAATCTGCCCTGTTCGGTTCAATGGACGGTGCCATGAAGTTTGTTAAAGGTGATACCATGGCAGGTATCATCATTGTTATAATTAATATCGTAGGCGGCTTGTGTATCGGTGTATTACAGCAGGGGCTGCCTGTTGCTGATGCGGTTTCTAAATATACCGTGTTAACAATAGGTGACGGTTTGTCCTCGCAGGTTCCTTCTCTGTTAATGGCAATATCAGCCGGTATCGTAATGACCCGTGCGTCAGCCGCCAGCCCGAGCTTGGCAACAGATGTTGCGGGACAGATTTTGAGCAAACCGATGAGTTTGTTCTGTGCGGTCGGGTTCCTTATCTTAATCGCTGCTACAAGCCACTGGACAGGGCTGCCATGGCTGCCGTTTACAGTGTTTGCAATTATTATAACAATTGCAGCATTTTCTGTTCTTGTTAATCAGGACGTACAGGCTCAACTCGGACAGCTTGAAAACGTTAAACAGAACATGCAAGACCTTGTTAACCCGAACAAAATGTATGAACGCCTCGGGGTTGATGTACTGAGCCTTCAGGTCGGTTCCGACCTGCTGCCTATTGCAGACCCGGATCAGGAAGGTCAGCTGCTTGCTAAAATTGCCGCACTGCGCCAGCGTGTCACGGACGAACTCGGCTATATCATACCTAACATAAGAATTATGGACTCTTCGGCTCTTGACGCAAACGAGTATTTGATTTCTATCCGCGGAAACAAAGTTGCGTCCGGTTTTGTTTATCCTGGCAAACTCATGGTTATTGCAGACCAGTGGGATTCTACAGGCAAGCCTGCTCCTGCTGATACAATAGTAAACATAGACCCGACGTATCAGGCTAATGCGTACTGGGTTGATCCGTCGCAAATCGATGAAAATGACCACCTCACTGCTGTTGATTCAGTTGACGTAATTGTTACGCACCTGCAGGAATGTGTAAGAAAATATGTTGATGAGGTTATGACAAAAACCGATGTGCTTAAGCTTATGGAACTTGTTAAATCTCAAGACCCGACGCTTGTTAACGACCTTGTGCCCGCAATCATTTCAACAAGCGACTTGAGAAAAATCTTTGTTAACCTAATCAGAGAAAAAGTTTCCATTAAAGATATCATATTTATTTTTGAAAGACTCTGCGACTACGCAAGATTTTCTAAAGAGCCGGATATCCTTTCAGAACGTATCAGGGCTGCTTTAGGCCGGCAGATTTGTTTAACTAACTGTACGGAAGATAAAGTGCTCTATGCCTTAACACTTTCAAGTGAATGGGAAAAAACACTCGATGACAGCTGTCAGAGAACAGAGCTTGGTACAATGTTTTTGTTAAACCCTATGCAGGTTCAGGAACTCATAGAAACAACCGCCTCAACGCTTATGCGTGCACACCAGACCGTCGGAAGACAGCCTGTAATACTTTGTTCTCCAAGAATAAGACTCCCCTTGTACCAGCTGCTTGAAAGACATATTCCGACCATTGTTGTAATTTCTTACAGCGAATTGATTACGGATATTAAAGTAGAAGCTGTTGATACAATAGGCGAGATGTATTCACCTGATTACCAGTAAGGACAAAAAACTATGTTAGAGCAGTCAACAGAACGTTCAATTGAATATATGAAAAAAAGAGCCTATGAAATAATAGACTCCACGCCGATGTATCAGTATAAAGGTTCTGTATCAAAACTGCTGGGGTTAACAGTAGAAGTGAAACTCCCGGGGTTAAAAATCGGTGATTTGTGCTTTATTGAAACCTATAACGGAGAAAAAAAACCTGCCGAAGTCGTTGCGTTTAAAGGTGATACAGCCCAGCTGCTTTTGTTATATGACGGAGCGGGTATAGGACAGGGAAGTCTTGTGCAGACGGCAGGTTCTCCAATCATGCTGCCTGTGGGGGATTTTCTTTTAGGCCGGTTAATAAGCCCTATGGGTGAACCTATAGACGGAAAACCGATGGATACTTCAAACGCAAATTTTGTCTCAATAGACGGCCCTGCGCCGAGTCCTTTTGACAGACCTATTATTAACACAATGTTTTCAACAGGAGTAAGGGCAATAGATGCAACTTTAACAATGGGCGCCGGTCAGCGTATGGGGTTGTTTGCAGGTTCCGGAGTCGGAAAAAGCACCATGTTAGGTATGATTGCAAGAAACTCTGATGCGGATGTAAACGTTGTTGCACTGATAGGAGAACGCGGCAGGGAGGTAAAAGAGTTTATAGAAGATTCGCTAGGCGAAGAGGGGATGAAAAAATCAGTCCTCGTCTGTTCAACAGGCGACCAGCCGCCTTTAATCAGGCAAAAATGTTTGCAGGCTGCTACGTCTGTTTGTGAATATTTCAGAGATAAAGGCAAAAAAGTTTTCTTGATGACAGATACCGTAACCCGCTGTGCAATGGCAGGGCGTGAGGTAGGGTTGTCCATAGGCGAACCGCCTACAATGAAAGGTTACCCGCCGTCTATATTTTCATGGCTGCAAAAAGTTCTTGAACGTGCCGGAAACAGCCCTAAAGGTTCTATTACCGCTCTTTATACCGTGCTTATGGAGGGGGATGATATTAATGACCCTATCGTAGATACAGTGCGAGGTATTACGGACGGACACATTTTCTTAAGCCGTAAAGTTGCCGAGATGAACCATTATCCGGCTATTGACATTCTGGGAAGTATTTCGCGTCTTATGTCGGCAATTGCAACACCCGAGCATAAAGAGGCTGCTGCAAAAATGCGCCGTGCAATGGCTTTGTATAGAGAAAATAAAGACTTAATCGATGTCGGTATGTATGTTGCAGGCTCAAACCCGCGTCTTGATATAGCAATAGAGATGATGCCGCAGATTAATGCTTTTTTGCAGCAGAGAGTATCGGATTCTGTTTCTATGGAAACAACAATCAGCACGCTAATTCAAATGATGGCGCCTGTTGATATTTAGACTTGACTTGAGATGTTAATAAGCTACTATAATAATGTGATAAAACTTTTTTCATTGACCTAAAGGGTTAAGTGGTTTTGTGTAAACCCGAAGATTCAGTGAAAACAGGTAAATACATTGACAAATGAATACACTAATCCGGGTGAGTGGCACTCTGCCGACGCGAAATGACTAAATGTCATTTCGAGGAGAGGTAGGTAGCGCAGTTGACATTGACAATAAATAGTGCTTGGGTGAGTGGCGCAGTGGTAGCGCAGTTGACTCTTAATCAATTGGTCGTGGGTTCGAATCCCACCTCACCCAAAACTAATAGTAAAGAGGGTTTGCACCCTCTTTTGTTATATGTAAAATTATCCTGTTTTTACCCCATAGGTACAAATATAGGTACAGCATATTTGTTTAATTTTAAGTAATTTCGTATAAATTTGACTACTTTTTAATAAATTTATGTCTTTATACTATAAAAATTGTTTAGCTCTTCATTAATTAATTTAGTATAATCTGCGAGCATGCAGTTTAGATTAAACACAGCAGTTAATTTAAATTGAGTATTTGTAATATTCTCTAAATCTATATCATCTAATAATTCTGTTGTAATGTCTGCTATTGATGTTATGGTAGATATTCTGCATTGCAGCTTTTCCATATCATCTAGTAGTATTTCTGCTTTTCTTTCAGTATTTTTTGTAGGCTTGAAAAATATATTTGTCATTTTACTCTCACTTTCTTAATTTAATATTTTATATGATTCACTACTGCGTTAAGCAATAGTGAATCTTTTTGTTTCGCTTTGTTTTGTGAATTGGGTGTATAAGTCCATATAAACCTTTTTAAATGCTGAGGTATCAAATCTATTGCTTACAACAGTAGTCCATCTGATTTTGAAAATATCAACCTGCAATTCTGATACGTTTTGTTCTGTCATTTCAGCTTTGATGCTGTCTTCAATAGTTGTAATTTCTGCCTGTAATTCTTCGGCCATTATTTTTAATTCTTTAAGTGTTTTTACTTGTTTTAATAATTCGTCTTTGTTCACTTATTTACCTCAATTAATTAACCTTATATTTATATATTACACTCTAACGTGTAATTGTTCAATACATTATTTACACTATTTT
>CALUQS010000019.1 GCA_944322975.1 Candidatus Gastranaerophilales bacterium | reverse complement strand
ATGTTCATTTCTTTTCTTTTGTGTTGCGCGGGCAAAAGAAAAGAAACGAACCAAAGAAAAGAAAACCGGCGCTATCAAAAGAGATTTTAAAATTCAGAAACGAAAATTTCCGTCCACTCACAAAATGTCAATATCGGTACGGTAAATTTTCATTCCTTCATTTAAAAATCTCTAATCGTATTCCATCAGGGCTCCGCCCCGAACCCCTGACGGCTTACATTGTAAGCCGTGTATATTAAGAGTAAAAATGTAACAATTGCTGTCTCCGAATTATAGAATATATACACCTGCGACATTGCTTGTATCCAGGGATGTACAGTTATTATATCGGGGTCAGTTGACTATATGAAATATTTGAATATTACGTTTATTTTTTATAAACTTTATGTATTGTAATTTATTTAAAGGGGAATTTATGCTTTTATTTTGTGTTTTATACAATGTTGTTGTTATATTAGCGGCAATAATTTTGCTTCCGGTTATTTTAATAGCGCTTGCAGCCGTAAAAAAATTCCGCGCGGGATTTTTTACAAAACTCGGGTTTTATCCTGATTTTAAGCTGGACACCAAAAAGCAAACAATCTTTTTTCATGCGGTTTCGGTCGGCGAGGTTAACGCAATAGAGGCGCTTGTTAAAAAGACAAGAGAAAATTTTCCGGACGCAAATCTTGTGCTGTCTACAACAACAAAAACAGGACAGGAGATTGCGCATAAAAAACT
Organism: Candidatus Gastranaerophilales bacterium; assembly: GCA_944322975.1. GTDB lineage: Bacteria > Cyanobacteriota > Vampirovibrionia > Gastranaerophilales > Gastranaerophilaceae > Limenecus. The sequence goes on along the minus strand of CALUQS010000019.1, from coordinate 6,589 downwards.
GGAAAAAACAGTTGACGCAATAACATATTTTCCGTTTGACTTTTTCTTCAGCGTAAATTCTTTTTTAAATGCAGTGCGTCCGGATAAGATTATTATTGCAGAAACCGAAATCTGGCCTGATTTTGTATATCTTGCCAACAGAAGAAATATTCCTGTTTACATAGTCAACGGACGATTGTCGCCTAATTCTTACAAAGGCTACAAAAGATTCTCTTTCTTTTTTAAACCCGTGCTCAAGCAATACAGGGGAATATTTATGCAAACACAAGGAGACGTTGAAAGAATACTTGATGTCGGTGCTGACCCTGAAATTACAAAATGCATGGGAAACCTCAAATTTGATATAAAACCAACCCTTGATAACGGGCAGATAAATGAGCTTTCTCAAAGTATGAAACTCAACGGCTCGCGCCTTATCGTCGCTGCCAGCACTCATAAAGGAGAAGATGAAATAGTTATAGAGGTATTTAAAGATTTAAAAAACAGTTTCTCCGATATAAAACTTCTGCTTGCGCCAAGACACCCCGAAAGATACGAAAAAGTCACCGAACTTCTGGAACAAAGCGCTATGAATTTTGGCAAACGCAGCAATAACGACACTTTTGAAAATAATGATATTATTATGCTGGACACAATGGGCGAGTTAATGAAAATGTTTTCTGTCTGTTATTTTGCTTTTATAGGCGGAAGTTTTTCTTCTACAGGCGGGCACAACCCGCTTGAGGCTAATATCTGGGGCAAGCCCGTACTCTCCGGAGACTGCGTTTTCAATTTTAAAGATATCTATGCTTTTTTGACTAAAACAAACGCTGCAAAACTTTCTAAAACCAAAGAAGAACTCAAAGATGATATGTTTGCGTTGTTGAAGGATAAAGATTTCTATAAAAAAGCATGCGATGATACGCATAAAATATTTGAAGAAAACTCAGGCGCGGTTGATTTTGTTATAAATGTTTTGAAGGCATAAAACTGCCGAGCCGGTAGGGGGCAATTCATTGCAGCAAATCTCTAATGAGCGGGGTGTTGTTTTAGCTGTAGCCCTCACCCCGGCCCTCTCCCGGCGGGAGAGGGATAATAATTAGGACAGTATGGTACAATTCATTGCAGCAAATCTCTATATGAATATTGAAACTTAAACGTTTATAACAATCAATCCGGTTAATATCCCGATTATCACAAAAAATGCGGGTAATTTGCTGCGGTACATAAGAATAGACTGCGGCAAAATTTCACCAAACACAACATATAACATCGCGCCGCTGGCAAAACTCAAACTTAAAGACAATCCCCACGGGCCTAAATCACCTATCCAGTAACCGAGAATAGCACCGGCAATAGTAGGTGCGCCGGCAAGAGCAGTAACAAGTATTGCCATTCTTCTTCGCACCCCGCCGTTAATCAACGGTACAGCAATAGCCATACCCTCCGGTATGTTATGCAGACCTATTAATACGGCAAGAACAAGCGCCGACCCCTGCATTATCCCGTTTGTGTTAGCAAATGATGCGCCTATTGTCATCCCTTCGGGAAGGTTGTGTAATGCAATTGCGCACGCCATGATAACACCGGCGACAAACAACGACACGTTATCGTCATGTTTTCTTATATGGATAGAAAGGTGGTTGCTGTGAATTAACTCGTCAAGGTCGTCAGCGGTTTCAGGGTGGTCTTTGTCTATGTGCGAGACTTCATGGTTTGTTGTTCTGTCGATAAAAAGGTTTAGCAAATAAACCATTGCAACCCCGAAACAAATCCCCGCGCAAACTGTATAAACACCGGTTTTTGTATCAAGAGCGCTCAATATAAGGTCAAAACATACAATAGCTACCATTACGCCGCCGGCAAAACTCAACAGCAGGCTGGCTGTTTTATTTGAATCTTTTTTGAATAATGCACCGATTATCCCGCCGAGTCCGGTGCCGCCTATTCCGGCAATTGCTGTAGCTTTTATTAATAATATTAATTGTTCCAAAGTTTGATACCTCTAATCTATTTTTTTATAAAATTAGACGTATGTAAAGCCCTTAGCGAATTTAAAATTGCAATAAAAGAAACCCCGACATCTGCAAATACTGCTCCCCACATAGTTACAAAGCCAAATGCTCCGAAAACCAGAAACAGTAATTTTACCCCTATTGCAAAAACTATATTTTGTTTGACTATACTCATAGTCTTTTTTGCAATTTTTATTAACAAACACACGCGAGACGGCTTGTCATCCATAATTACAATGTCAGCAGCCTCAATTGCCGCATCAGACCCGAGTGCTCCCATTGCAATACCTGCATCGGCAAGCGTCAGAACAGGGGCATCGTTTATTCCGTCTCCGACAAAAACCACATTTTTGTTTTTGGTTTTGCTTTTGATAATGTTTTCTGTTATCTCTACTTTATCTGACGGCAATAACTGTGCATAAACTTTATCAATTCCGAGTTTTTGCGCAATGTTTTTTGCTGCGGATTCGGAATCGCCCGTGAGCATAACAATATTTTTTACATGCGCTTTGTTCTTTAACTCTTTTAGCGCTGCTATTGCATCGTCTTTGATTTCGTCAGAAATTACCACACAACCGAGATATTTGCGGTCTTTTGCAACATATACAAGAGTTGCATCTTCGTTAACTCTGTTGTATTCAATATTAAATTTTTCCATTAAAGCGGCGTTGCCTGCCAGTATATGCACTCCGTCAACGTTTGCCTCAACACCTTTTCCGGCATGTTCTGTTATATTAGCAACCGTATGTCCTTCAATGTCTCGTCCGTATGCTGACTTTAGTGCTGCGGCAATCGGATGTGACGAATAAGATTCGGCTAATGCAGCATAGGATAGTATTTCCTCTTTGTTACCGCCGATTATTTTGTTAACGGCAAAACAGCCTTTTGTAAGTGTTCCTGTTTTGTCAAAAACAGCTGTTTCAATATTTGACATAACTTCAAGGTAGTTACTTCCCTTAACAAGTATAGCGCATTTGGAAGCCGCACCTATGCCTGCAAAAAAACTTAAGGGAACAGAAATTACAAGTGCGCACGGGCAGGAAATAACAAGAAATGTTAATGCTCTGTATATCCATTGTGAAAATTGGGCGCCTTCAATAACAAGCGGCGGGATAAAAGCAAGTAAAAGCGCGCCTGCAACGACTGCCGGTGTATAATATCTTGCAAATTTTGTTATGAAGTTTTCTGTCTTTGTTTTTTTAGAGCCGGCATGTTCAACAAGTTCAAGAATTTTTGATACAGTTGACTCCCCGAACTCTTTTGTCACGGTTATTTTAAGTAACCCGTTTGTATTTATAGCGCCGCTTAAAACACTGTCGCCCGCTTTTACGTAAACAGGAACGGATTCCCCGCTTAAAGCAGATGTGTCAACCAGTGCTTGACCATCAGAAACCACACCGTCTAACGGAATTTTTTCACCTGTTTTTACAACTATAATATCTCCAATCTTAACAGAGTCAGGTTCTGTCTTTTCCGGTTTTCCGTCTTTTTCAATATTGGCATAGTCCGGTCTTATATCCATTAATTTTTGGATTGATTTACGTGATTTTTCCACTGCACTGTGCTGAAAATACTCTCCTATTTGATACAAAACCATAACCATAACCGCCTCGGGATACTCTTTTATTGCAAAAGCCCCGAGGGTCGCAATAGTCATAAGAAAGTTTTCATCAAATATTTGTCCGCTAAATATATTTTTTAAGGCTTTAAATAAAACATCACCGCCGGCAAGAAGGTAAGCCGTGGCAAATATAAATAATTTCAATACCCCTTCGCAAGGAAAAACCATGCCTGCGCAAAAGATAATAACGGCAGCAAAAACCCTTATTAATACACTTTTTTGGTTGTGGTGTTCGTGTTCATGTTCGTGACAGTGTTCTAGTTGATTGCACATAGCAGCCTCATTTCATTTGAATATTTGTTCAATTATATTACTATTATAGTTGAACAATTATTCAACCGTCAAGTGTACCAATCAAAAATCTTTACAAAAGTTTGACAATTGAACAATTGTTCATATATAATACACTTATAGGAGATATTTTTATGCCAAATCAAAGGACGGACAGCGAGGCTGTAAATTTTGAACTTGTTAACAAAGTGAAACCGGCCATGCCTAAAAAAGAGCTGTTATATGACCTGTCTGATTTTTTTAAGGTAATGGGGGACAGTACACGCATTCAACTTTTATGGGCGCTTGAGCAAAGCGAATTATGTGTTGGAGAACTGGCGGCGATTCTTGATATGACAAAATCAGCTGTGTCTCATCAGCTAAAAGTCCTGCGCACGGCAAAACTTGTGCGGTCTCAGAAAAGGGGCAAGAATGTTTATTATTCACTAAATGACGAACACGTACAAACTATAGTAAAAATGGCGCTTGAGCATGTGTGCGAATAATTTCATATAGTCAACTGACCCCGATATAATAACTATACTGCACGCAAAAGCTTTGCTTTTGACTTGGCATACCTCTAAAAAACGATACTTAATCATTTTTTAGAGTTCTTGGGTGCATAAAACAAGTTCAACTATCATATTATAACCCGGGCACCCGCAACAAGTACATGGGGTCAGTTGACTATATGAAATATTTTGCAATGTTTTTTTCGCGGTAAAGAAGTTCGCGTTTTTTCTGCATTTCCGGATTAAGCATATAATCCTCGTACTTGTAGTAGGATTCAATCCAGCCGTTTGGTGAAATTTCAACAATTCTGTCCGCAACGGTTTGTATAAACTCGTGGTCTTGAGAGGTAAACAATACAGTCCCGTTAAAGTCTATCAGCGAATTATTTAAAGCTGTAATGGATTCCAAATCCAAATGGTTTGTGGGTTCATCAAAAATAAGCACATTAGATTCCGCAACCATCATTTTGGCAAGCATACAGCGGACTCTTTCGCCTCCGGAGAGCACATTTGCGCTTTTTTCGGATTCTTCGCCGGAAAAAAGCATTCTGCCGAGATATCCTCTTATATAGCTTATATGCTGTTCTTCGCTGTATTGTCTCAGCCAGTCAATCAGGCTTATATTGGTGTCAAAATACGGGTTGTTATCTTTTGGAAAATACGAGCGTGTGGCTGTCACACCCCATTCAACTTTGCCGGAATCAGGCTGCATTTCACCGGCAAGTATTTGAAACAGAGTAGTAACAACAATCGGGTCGCGGCTTAAAAAAGCTATTTTGTTACCCTGATATACATCAAGAGAAAAGTTTTTTATAACAAGTTCACCGTCAATGCTTTTGTTAAGCTTGTCAATATGCAAAACATCTTTGCCCGGAATTTTTTTGTAGTTAAACCGAATTCTCGGAAATTTTCTGGAAGACGGTTTTATATCCTCCAGTGTAAGTTTGTCGAGCATATTTTTTCTTGAGGTAGCCTGAGCCGCCTTTGATGCATTGGCGCTAAAGCGTGCTATAAAGGCTTTTAGCTCTTCAATTTTTTCTTCTGTTTTTCTGTTTTGTTCTTCTTTTTGTTTTTGAATCAACTGGCTAGCCTGAGCCCAGAAGGAATAATTGCCTGTATAAAGCTGTATGTTGCAGTAGTCTATATCTGCAATATGGGTGCATACTTTATCTAAAAAGTTTCTGTCGTGGGAAACAACAATAACAGTGTTTTGAAAATTAATCAAAAATTCCTCGAGCCATTTGATAGTAGTGATATCAAGGTGGTTTGTAGGCTCGTCTAACAATAAAATATCGGGATTGCCAAAAAGCGCCTGTGCAAGAAGAACCCTTACCTTTTCGCTGCCGGAAAGCTCGCTCATAAGCTCATAGTGTTTTTTATCATCTATTCCAAGGTCGCTTAATAAAGTTGCTGCCTGCGATTCTGCCTGCCATCCGTCAAGCTGCGCAAACTCGGTTTCAAGTTCCGAAACCTTCATGCCGTCTTCATCAGTAAAATCCGTTTTGGCATAGAGCGCCTCTTTTTCTTTCATAATGTCATAGAGTCTTTTATGCCCCATAATCACCGTATCAATGACAGGATAAGCATCATAGGCAAAATGGTCTTGTTTTAAAACAGCTATTCTCATCCCTTTTTGAATATGCACTTCTCCCGAGGTAGGTTCTATATCGCCTGCTATAACTTTTAAAAGTGTGGACTTTCCTGCCCCGTTGGCGCCGATTACGCCGTAACAGTGCCCGGGGACAAATTTTATATTTACGTTTTCAAACAGAGTTTGAGAACCGAATCTTACTGTTAAATTGCTTGTTGTTATCATTTTTCAGCTTCCTTGTTGTGTAAAATAATTGGCAATAATCTATTAATATATTTTGGCATGAATAAGACGAAAATCAAAGAAAACCTCCTGCCGGCTTGTAAATGCCGTGGTGATAGCCGGAGTGAGGCTACAGAATTCATTTTAAATATTCTCCCTCTCCCGCTGGGAGAGGGTTGGGGTGAGGGGGCAATAAGTAAAGAGCCGGGGTGAGGCTACGGAATTCATTTTAATTATTCTCCCTCTCCCGCTGGGAGCGAATTTGCCTTCTTTTGCCGAAATCTTTGATTTCGTGCAAAATGGCTTCACGAAATAATATTAATCTTTCTAGTTTTCTTGAAACTGTAAATAGTGAACGGACGGGTGAAACCCGGTGAGC